>PFVN01000026.1 GCA_002790635.1 Candidatus Moranbacteria bacterium CG_4_9_14_3_um_filter_42_9 | reverse complement strand
TTTGTTTTTCTTTTACTAAAGAAACGGTGTGGACGAACAAACCTTCTTTCCACGCCGGCGCACTAAAAACTTTGTTTCCTGCGGAATCATAGATAGTCGAGTGCCCTTCAAATCCGTACTCGTTCTTACCGTTGTTTTGCGTACCTACAGCGTTTACATAGACTAGAGGGACATTAAGATTTGCTTTTTGTAGCTCGTTAAACACCCGCCAAATATTGCGTTCGCGGGCAAACTCTTTGCGCAATCCGTAAGGTGATGTTGAAATTACTGCGACCATATCCGCCCCTTTTTCTGCCAATATCTTTACCGGATTCAGTGTTTTTCCGTTATACACATAATCGCCAATCCAAACGTCTTCACAGATGGCCACTCCCAATTTGTAGTTGCTTTGTACGCCTTGCAACTCAAAAGGATTTATAAAATTTTCAACGGGTATATTTGTTTGCTGAGATAATTCCTTTGAAGAAATAAAGTGTCGTTGATCCTCAAATTCGCGGTACAAGGGTTCGTGTGTCTTTATCGCGGCCCCGTTTTGCGGAAAAATAGTTTTGTTATTAAATTGCAAGAACCCTGTTTGATTTTCTACATACAGACTATTTTGTGCGGCAAATGCGGCGTTGTATTTTCTTAGGCGGCCATCGTTACCAAAGGATACGCGTGTTTCATCAAAAATCGACTGACGAGGATCGGTTAGTACGTTTCCCCACACTACCGAAATTCCCCGTGATGCGGCCCCAATCTGTTTGTTTAAGGCGTTGCATTCTGTAACAAACGCTGTGTCTTCCCACAAATCCGAAAGCATGTACCCCGGTACAACCATTTCCGGGAATATGACCAGGTCGCAGTCCTGCTTTTTCGCCTGATAAATAAACTCAAGAATTTTCTGCAAGTTTTCAAGTGGCGACCCTGCGTAAACTTTTAATTGTGCAATACCGATCTTTACCCCCATCTTTTTGTCTTTCCTACTCGCGGTAATGGCAGCCCGCGCTAATTTTATTTTCCCAAGCAGCCTCAGTAATCAGGACAGCGGTTTTTGCGATATTCCTTAAACCAAGCAACTCATCGTTGGTTTTGCTGTTTTGGTAAAAGTGCTCGATCGAGCGTTCAATGTGCCCCAGCTCTATGCGGGCACGCGCCAACCGTTCTTTTGTTCTCACGAGCCCGACATAATTCCACATAGTTCCCTGAATTGACCGGCGATCTTGTGCAATTAGCGCCGGGTCCGGATCGGGATTATTTAAATTTTCCCAAGGCTTTGTCCTGCCTATGTTTTGAGAAACATAAGCGGTTTTGTTTTCTACGCGTTTTATAATCTCTTCGGCTGCCCGTTTTCCCCAAACGACACCCTCCAAAAGTGACGTGCTGGCCAAACGATTAGCCCCATGAAGACCGTTACAAGCTACTTCTCCTGCAGCATATAAATTGATAATGGTAGTTTCCGATGTTTGCGCATCGGTCCAAATTCCTCCGCACGAATAGTGGGCTGCAGGAACAACCGGAACCAAATCTTTAGTGATGTCTATATTGTACTTAAGTAAAGTTTCACGAATCGTCGGAAACCTTAAAAGAATTTTTTCTTTTGATATATAACTTTTTAAATCCAGATAGACACATTTTGTATCGTGCGACATCATCTCACGGTAAATAGCACGGGAAACAATATCACGTGTGGCCAAATCTTTTCTTTCCGGATCATACTTATGCATAAACGGTATGCCTTCTGCATCGGTCAATTTTCCTCCCTCGCCTCGAGCAGCTTCCGTGATTAAAAATCTTGGCGCCTGTATATGGAAAAATGCCGTGGGGTGAAATTGTATGTATTCTAAATTTGACACGCGCGCTCCTGCTCGATGGGCCATTGCGACCCCGTCTCCCCTTGCGCCTATCGGGTTGGTAGTAAATTCGTAAACCTGTCCTAAGCCGCCGGTGGCTAAAATTGTGTGTTTAGCGATACATTTAAGTACAGTACCATCCCGTTGGTTAAGCAGGTACGCACCTACACAAGACAGTGGTTCGTAAACCGCTAAACGATCTTCCGACTGATGCGCCGGAGTAAGTAAGTCGACTGCCGTGAAGCCGGTTAAAAGCCTGATTTTAGGGTGTTTTTTTAGAGCTTCGGTCAGTGCTATTGCAATTGCTTTTCCGGTAGCGTCGGTACTGTGAACTATTCTATACTCGCCATGGCCTCCTTCGCGGGTTAGCGCTAGTTTATTATTTTTCTGGTCAAAGTTTACCCCCGCCCGATCGATCAACATTTTCTTCACCAAATTAGGACCTTCTTTAGCTAAGATTTCCGCGGCAATCGGATTGGTCATCCCGCCACCCGCCCGCAAAACATCCTCCTTAAGTTTTTCCCACGAGTCGTTTTCTCCTTCGCTAACAATCCCACCTTGTGCATAAAAAGTGTTAGATTCTTCGGCACGTTGAGCGCGGGTCACAACAGTGGTTTCTATACCACAATCCGCAAGACTCAACGCTGCAACCGCTCCGGCTATTCCCGATCCAATTATCAAAACTTCTGTTTCCATGTTTAGCCTATCTGAAGCATTCTGGTGACAGACAACAAAGCCCGTTTTCGAATGTCTTCCGAAACATTTACTTCATACTGCTCGTGCAAAAGCGCATCGCGAGTTTGTTCTAATGTAATTGTGTTCATGTACTTGCAGCGTAAGTTACACATTCTGATCAAATTGTTGTTAACTTCAGGATGATTGGCCAGGATATTGTCGGCCATGGAGCATTCGGTAAGTAGTGCGATCTTTTTGTTAAGCCCGTGTTTTTCTACGTACTCAACCATGTTTGAGGTACTGCCCGAAAAGTCCGAAACTTTAACTACATCGGGAGGGCATTCAGGATGGGCTAAGATCTCTACTCCTGGGAAAGAACTTCGCAAATCTTTAACATGATCGACGGTGTACTGTTCATGAACATAGCAGCGCGCATTCCAACCTATTATTGTAGGAACGTTTTTATAGTTGGGCGTATCTGTTAGATTATTTTTGTTCGGAAAATATATTTTGCGATTTGTTTCGTTGGCGATATTTTCTGCCATGTATTTGTCCGGTAAGAAAATTACCGATTTGGTGCCGAACTCTTTGCAAGCCCACTCAACAACTTTTACCGCGTTGCCTGATGTGCAAACTACGTCAGTTTCCGCTTTTACGTCGGCGTAGGTATTAATGTAAGTAACAACCGGCAAGCCCGGAAATTGTTTTTTTAACCACCTGACATCTTCGGCTTTGATCCCCTCGGCCAGGGAGCATCCGGCCTTTTGTGATGGAATTAAAACTTTTTTTGTGGGGTTTAGTATTTTTGCTGTTTCAGCCATGAAACCCACCCCGCAGAAAACAATAATATCGGCGTTGGTTTCTGCCGCGCGTTTACTTAGGGCCAGCGAGTCTCCACGAAAATCCGGTACTGTGTAAAACAGCACCGGTTCCATGTAATTGTGTCCCAAAATTACCGCGTTCTTTTGTTTTTTCAACTCACGAATTTCTTTGACCAGACTTGCTTTCGCTTGTAGTTCAAAATCGGGTAGCAGACTTTCCGGCAGCACACCTCTAATTTTTGTTTTTAATTCCTCGTATATTTTTGTTGTTTGGTGGTCCATGTTACGCGCCCTTTCTTTTTGAAATAATTTCCAAACTAATATCCAACGCTTTTACCGAATGGGTAAGTGCTCCGATTGAGATGTAGTCAACACCGGTTTGCGCAATTTTTTTCACCGTGTCCAAGCTCACATTTCCCGAAGCTTCGAGTGGAACTTGTCCGTTGGTAATTTTGACAGCTTTAGCCATTTCTTCTACAGTCATGTTATCCAGCATGATTCGGTCCGGGTTTTGTAACAGAGCCTCTTTTAACTCCGAGAGATCTTTTACCTCTACTTCAATCAGGTGTTTACCTAAGGCGTATTTTTTTGCAGCTTGAATAGCCTTGGTCACACTGCCCGCGGCCTCGATATGGTTGTCTTTAATTAGAACCATGTCGTATAAACCAAACCTGTGATTTTCACCCCCGCCAATTTTTACTGCCATCTTGTCCAAAATCCGTAGACCCGGAACCGTTTTGCGTGTGTCGAGTATTTTTGCTTTGTGGGGTTTTACGCCCTCAACAAATTTGTGCGTTAAGGTAGCGATGCCTGACATTCTTTGTAGAAAATTTAGAGCTGTTCGTTCAGCCGTTAGTATTGAGCGCGCACTGCCCGACACTTTTGCGAAGACAGTGCCTTTGGTAACTTCGTATCCATCGGCGGTAACGGTTTCAAATTTTAATTTGGGATCTACTTTTTCAAAAACTATTTTTGCTATCTCAAGTCCGGCCAAGATGCCGTCGGATTTTACATAGAAAAGTCCGGTAGCTTCTTGCGTTAGGGGAACTGTAGCAACGGTGGTTATATCGCAACTGCCGTTTAAGTCCTCGCTTACTGCCTGGTTAACGAGGGATTTTATAAGTGAAATTTGTGTTTTTGTTAGTTTTGCCCCCATAGTTTCCGCGGTGTACTACATACACCATGTACATGGTATCAGGCTAGCGTGACAATGTCAACATACCCGGAGAAGCGAGCAAGCTTGTATAACAGTTAGTTACACAAGGAAGCGCAGCGAAGCGAGCAAGCTTGTATAATTCTCATATGCCAAAAAAAGATTACACTGCAATTTTATTAACCATAATCGCTTTTGCGATTTCGATAGCAATGATAGTTGTTGTAGGAAAAAACGAAAAATCATTAGAACACATCATTAAATCATCAGGATTACTTGCGCCGTTAGTGACGATAATAGTCTATGGAATTTTATCGTTGACGCCGATTCCTTCGGATCCGCTAACTTTGTTAAGTGGGGCATTGTTTGGGCCTTTGCTAGGAATATTTGTTAGCTGGATGGGCAATAATTTCGCCGCGCTGGTCGAATATGTTGCCGGAAGAGGTGTTGGCGCAATTGCCGATTTTGAAGCAAGGAAAAAGAGTTTACCTTGGGGTTTAAGTAAATTGCCTGTAACTTCTCCGTGGTTTTTAATCGGGGGAAGGTTTGTTCCGGGTTTTGGGTCAAAAATAGTCAGTGTTTTAGCCGGTGTTTATAAAATCGGACTATGGAAATACGTTTGGACTGCGGCGGTTGCCAATATTGTTGGGTCGGTGATTTATGCGTTGTGGGGTGTGGGTTTGATGAAGTTGTTTTAATGTCTGCCGGGAGAAAAGATCAGGCCCTCTTAAAAGTTCAAGAGGGCCTGTGTGTTTTATGGCTGTACGATTGCTAAGGCTTCTTCGATGGTAGGGTAAATGGCTCCTCCCACGAAATAAATCACGCCCGATCGATCCGCCAGAATTTCTGCTGTTATCTCGTATTGCAAGTTGCCCCCCTTAGCGATAACGTATTCGGCTCCGGTTTGCCCCATGCCGCCGATGGTTATGGTGAGTACTCCGGGCAACGCTGCTTCCTGCACATCAGCTACTTTACCGAAATAAACAGTGTCTTCCGGCTGCAGCACGAACAGCTCCCCGAACAGGCCGAAGTAATTCAGACTCCGGATATTCGGAAGATACAAAACCTGCGCTTCCTCTCTCACGACCAAAATCCCCAGATTTGCGAATTCGCTAAGGCGGCAGTCGCAAGCGCGTTCGATTGCAGTTACGATACTGTTGCCGGGACCGGCCGCGATGGAGTCAAGCTTTTTGTACAAGGCCGAAAGGTCGGAGGGGCCGTTGTACTGAGCTGTTTGGAATGCAACCGGTTCCAGGTACGGTTGCACCGCAGGGCTGGAATCTGCTTCCATGGCCAGGTTGCAGGCCTGTATCAAAATGATAAGAACAAGCAACCATGACAAAACAGGCAAGCGTTTCCTTAACATAACATTCTCCTTTTCTCAAAAACGTATTTGTTGTTGAAATTGTAGCAATTCTACTCCCAGCTCCCGCCCGCGTCAACTGCTATGGGATCACACGTACCTTGGTGCCAACCTCGGCCCAATAAAACAACCATTTAGCCTCGTCGACTCTTAAATTAACACAGCCGTGTGATGGCGTAGGTGTTGCGGTTGAAACCGGCACCGTGGTCGAATTTACCAAGGTTACGGAAATACTTTCTCGGGTCTGGTTGGCGTTTGTGTGTTCTCCGGTTAAGAAAAGCAGCAAAACAACAAACAGTCGCCAAGATGTAATAGGTTTAAGCACAGTCTTCGCCTTTCTTTTTGTCAAAGAACCGTTGTTTTGTGAGTCTTTCTCCTGGCGGTATTCCAGCAGGTTTTTTTGCGCTCATCACAGCTGATAGTGGATAGCTCAAAAAGCAGATTATGCGGTATATTTGAGTTTGTTATGTTAAAAAATCAGCGGTGGCAGCTTTTATTAATAGCGGCAGTTGCGTTTGTGATACTGTTGCCGATTTCGTACGCGATAACTTTTTATCAGAACGATGATTGGTGCTACTACCTCACGGTCCAAAACTTTTTAGGAGGCAATTTTACTTTACATCCGTATGTCGGGCCGACCCTGTATTTGCAAGCTTTTCTCGGTATGGTGTTCGCAAAATTTTTTGGAGTATCCCATTTGCCGGTTTTAACCCTGCTGGTGGGTTGCGCATCTTTATACGTTTTTCTGTTGATTTTAGTCGAGCACTTAAAAGTTGATTTTAAATGGGGCTTAGTCTTAGGAGCGTTGTTTTTTTTCAATCCGTTGGGGGTCTACGAGCTTTGGGGTTTTATGACTAACCACTATTTTTTGCTGTTTTTACTACTGGGATTTTACTTTTTTCTTAAGTTTGAGGAATCGCGCCATCAAAAGTATCTGGTGTTTTATTTATTCGCAATATTTTGTGGTTTACTGGTTCGGCAGGTGTCGTTGGTTTTACCGCTTGCCGCTTCCGTTTACTTTTTTTTCAAGAAAGACCTAAAGCTTGGTGCCTTGAATTTTCTTGCTTTTGCTCTTATGTACGCTTTTTACGCTTACCTTCTACCGCTTACTCCCCGAATCATTGAAGTTCCGCTGCAGTTTCGTCACTATGTTTACTTTGATTACGTATACGCCGTTGTCTACGGAAGTCTGCTAATTTTGACAGCTTATTTATTGCCGTTGATGTTAAATTGTGTGGATTTCAAAAAACTGCTAAAAAGTCCCATAGCTTTGTTAGTGTGTTTGATCATTGGGGTTGCGCTTTTTGCGGGACTAAACAGAATATACAAACCCGATACGATTTCGTGGGGTGAGTTTCCTTATTTTGAAAACATCTTAGAGCGAACCGGATTTTACCCACGCGGGGTTCACGGTACTAAATACTACTTCGCGGGTAATTATGACCTTTGGCGTTATTGGGATTTAGCGGCAAAAATAACTTTGTGTGTAGTTGCAGTCCTTGGGTTTCACAAGGTCATCAGAAAAAATAATATCTTCGGATGGTTTATTGCTGTGTACATGGTAGTCATGATAGCGACCGAAACCTTTTATGATCGGTACATCTACATTATGATTCCAATCGCGATTTTCTTTCTGTTGAGTTTAAACGGCGAGTTGAAGAAATTTACAAAAATCTCTTTAGTTGCCTTCGTCTTATTCTTAGGTTATTTAAACTATTTATTCAGCGCCGATTTTATTTTGGTTAATACATATGTTTGGGGGCGCTCTCAGGCACTGGTTAATGAAGGAAATATTCCCCCGGCTAGGATTTTAGGTACCAACGCATGGAAATTAACTCATGGTGCCGCCGGCAAGAAGTATTTGTACATCTTTTCTTACGACAGCGCGGAAGTTAACAAAGACTTTTCTCAAAACCGCGCTTTAGTTGAGAAAAAAACGATTGATTTCCCCCTTAATATTTTTGTTAACCCTAATATTTACTTGTATGAGAAAATAGGCGAATGAACAGCAGAGAAATAGAAAAGATGGCCCAAATGGAGGATGAGTACTGGTGGCATGTCGGAAAAAAATATCTTGTAGGTGCGTTGATCGAGAAACATTTCGGGGGAAGATACGATCTGGACATCTTAGAGGTTGGGTGTGGTACCGGGGCTCTTACGTCTTACCTGCAAAAATACGGTAAAGTGACAGCTTTTGATAAGTCGGAGGACGCTGTAAATTATTGTACAAAAAAAGGTATTGCCAACGTGTTTGTGGCAGATATCTCCAAATTTGCTTCCGAAGATTATTTTGAGAAATACGATCTGGTTTTAGCTCTGGACGTTCTAGAACACGTCCAAGATGACGTAGGTGCGATGGAAAAAGTTTTAAAGATGCTTAAACCCGGCGGAGTATTTTTTATCAATGTACCTGCTCACAAATTTTTATGGAGCGAGCATGATGAAGCCTTGGAACATAAGCGTAGATACCACAGACTTGAATTAACCCGCAAGCTAATCGATGCAGGTTTCGAAATTATTTCCAATTCTTATTTTGTTACGTTTGTGTCGCCGTTAATTCTGTTTTACCGTGCGTGGGGAAATATTTTTGGTAAATCTGCTTACCCTAAGACTTCTTATGTAATATTGCCCAAGCCTTTGAACAATTTCTTGGTCTGGCTGCTTAAACTCGAAACAAAAATATTACTAAGATATCGTTTTCCTTTTGGGGTAACGCTAAACGTGATTGCAAAGAAGAAGCCCCTTTGAAATTATCTCGGGGGCTAGTTACTTACCTACCTACAGAAACCTAACAACCTTGTCAGCAAGTTCCAACGTTTCTTCGGCCTTGGCTAAGGATCGCTCGA
>PFVN01000047.1:1398-8611 GCA_002790635.1 Candidatus Moranbacteria bacterium CG_4_9_14_3_um_filter_42_9 | reverse complement strand
GTATCTTTTTTGTTTTTCCCTGAATCTTTTGTTTTTTCACCAGCCTTACTTTCTACGGGAATTTTTTCTGAGACTTTCTCAGCTTCTTCTTTTTCTTTTATTCTTTCTTTTTCCAGCTTCTTTTTTTCTTCCATTTTTTCTTTCTTTTCTTTTTCAATCTGCTCTTTGCTTTTGCGTCCCTTACCCTCAATTTTTTCCTCCAAAATAATTTTTATCTGAGAGGTTCTTTTCAAAATCTGGCCGGCCCGCCCATAGGCTTTCGGCATCCATCTTTTGAGCGTGGGACCGGCATCCACTATAACATCGAAAACATACATGTTGTTTTTATCTATGCCAAAATTATTCTCTCCATTGCTTATGGCGCTTTGCAGCAACTTTTTAACCGGTGCGCTCCCTCTCTTGACCATAACATCCAGTTGATTCAAGGCATCCTCAATATCCATCTTTTTTATCAGATTGGTAACCAGCCTCATTTTTCTGGGTGCTACTCTTAAATTGTTCAATTTTGCGTGTACTTTCATACCCGGTAGTAGAATTTTGACCTTTCTAATCAAACTGTCAAATATTCTATGAGTTTATAATATCTGAAAATTAATTGCCTGCTCCGGTATAATTTATTTTTAAATTTTTCTTTAGAAAAATAGTCAAAATTTCACTACCGGGCATAAATTTTTTACTTCTTGGCTTCAACACTGACCTTGGTCGCTTTTGACGCGTCTAATTCTTTCTGTTTGGCCGCCATTTCTTGTTCTTTTTGCATCTTGCCTCCATGGCGCACAAATTTCCTGGTTGGTGAAAATTCTCCGAATCTTGAGCCAACCATTTCTTCCGTTACGAATACTGGCAAAAAATCTTTTCCATTGTGCACGGCAAAGGTAAAGCCAACCATTTCCGGAGAAATCATTGAAGCGCGGGACCATGTCTTGATCTGAGACTTGTCTTCCGGCCGCTTGTTCTGAATTTTTTTTATCAGCCTTTCATCTACGTAAAGGCCTTTCTTTAAACTTCTAGCCATATTTGTAAGTTAACTATCTTTCTTGATTTTATTCAGCTTAAATTTGTTATACCCTCTTCAATTTCCAATTTCTAATTTTTAATTTCTAACCAATGCTCTAATTTAT
The DNA here is from genome assembly GCA_002790635.1 of Candidatus Moranbacteria bacterium CG_4_9_14_3_um_filter_42_9. Lineage (GTDB taxonomy): Bacteria > Patescibacteriota > Minisyncoccia > Moranbacterales > UBA2206 > UM-FILTER-42-9. Next base: position 7,490 of record PFVN01000047.1, on the reverse strand, counting down.
AATATCCACTTTTTAATCTTTATATTTTTTGGCTATTTTATTGGGAATTAGATATTAGTAATTAGAAATTTTATTTTCGCTTCTCTCTTCTTTTAATTATAAACTTATTACTATACCTTTTTCTTTTTCTCGTCTTTTTTCCCAATGCCGGCTTGCCCCAAGGTGTTTTTGGATGCTTGAGACCGATACCTTGGCGTCCCTCACCTCCGCCATGGGGATGATCGACGGGATTCATAGCAGAACCGCGTACTCCCGGCCTGACTCCCATCCATCTTTTCCGCCCGGCCTTTCCTATACTGATTGCGTTGTGTTCGAAGTTACTCGCTTGTCCGATGGTGGCATAACATTCATTGCTGACCAATCTTATTTCCCCGGAAGACATTTTGAGCTGAGCAGTTTTTTCATCAATAGCTGTTAAGGCGGCACCAGAACCCGCGCTTCTTATAATTTGCCCGCCTCGGCCGGAAAATATTTCGACGTTAGATACGATAGTCCCGACTGGAATATTCTTAAGAATTGTTCGATTGCCTGATTTGATAGGAACATTTCGTCCAGAAATTATTTCCTTGCCAACTTTCATTCCTTCCGCCGCTAAAACATATCTTCTTTCTCCATCTTTGTAGTTTACGAGAGCAATAAAGGAACTTCGGTTTGGATCCCTTTCAATGGCCGCGATGCGTCCGGGGATATCAAATTTATCCTGTTTGAAATCAACTAGACGATACTTTTGCTTATGGCCTCCGCCCTGGTGGCGGACCGATATCTTTCCGAGCGACCTGCCAGCCTTGCTTTTTTTCTTAGCCAGTAAATATTTCTCCGGTTTTTTATCGGTGATTATTTCTGATTTCACTACGGACATATTCCTTCTGCCGGCCGTATTTCTTTTGTAGATCTTGATTGCCATACAAATTCAATTCAAAGTTCAAAATTCAAAACTCAAAATTTTGGTACTCGCTACGCTCATGAGTTTTTTTATAAACATCTCATCGCGAAGCGATACGATAACTTTTAACTTTGCACTTTTAACTTTTAACTTTTTATACCCCTTCAAATAATTCTATTTTGTCACCCGCTTTGACAGTAACAATAGCTTTTTTAAAACCAGCTTTCCAGCCTGGGGTTTTCCCGTAATTTCTGAATTTTTTGCTTATTTTTACAGTATTTACGGCAGTGACAGTGACCTTATATAAATCCTCGATTGCTTTCTTTATTTGTCTCTTGTCGGCTTTTGGATCAACCTTAAAAACGTATTTGTTAAGCTCAGTAGCGGCAGTGGATGCTTCCGTAATCCAAGGCGAGAGCAAAAATTTATAGGAAAACCCGCTTCCCGAAAATGATGCGGCTTCCTTCTTTTCTTCTTCGGTTTTTTTGTTCATTTTTTCCATGGCTTTTCCTATTTTTTATACTTGTTTTCCAGATACTTGGCTGATTCCTTGGTCATAATCAGGTTTTTTTTGTCTAATATATCCAAAACATTCAATTGACTGGTGAAAATATTTTTAACCTTTGGCAAGTTCTGACTAGTTAGGGTCATTTCCTTTTCGGAATCAGAAAAACTCAATAATATACTACCCTTGATCTGCAAATTTTTCAGAGCCGCAGCCATTTTTTTGGTCTTTTTTTCCTCTAAATTAAATTTCTCGACAACGATCAATTCCGCATCTCGTAATTTACCGCTGAGAACGGTTGCTAAAGCCTTAGAATTCATTTTTTTATTGATTTTTTTCTTAAAATTCTGATCGCTCTTTGGTCCGAAAACGACACCACCCTTTCTCCAGACCGGAGTTCTGACTGATCCGACTCTGGCGCGCCCAGTTCCTTTTTGCCTCCAGGGTTTTATTCCGGATCCGGCTCTCTCTCCTCTCGTTTTCGTGTCGGCGCTGACTTGCCTCTTATTCCCCGCAAGTGCTACATAGACTTGATGAACCAAATCGTCATTGTCCGACAAACCAAAAACCGAATCAGCTAGTTTTAGCTCCTCTGTTTTCACACCTTCTAAATTATAAACTTTTGCAATAGCCATATCTTTTATTTAACCAGTATTTCAACAATTGCTCCCGGAATGCCGGCAACTGGACCCCTGAGGCCGATTAAATTTTTCTCTGTGTTTATGTAAACTATCTCGATGTTTTTGCCAGTTGACCTGGTTCCTCCCATCCTCCCTGCCATTCTTTTACCTTTTGTAACATGTTCCGGAAATCCTGAACCGATTGATCCCGGCGCCCTAAGATCATGCTTGTGCCCGTGCGATTTAGCACCGCCTTTAAATCCATGTCTTTTAACGACCCCTTGAAAACCCTTTGACTTTGCGGTTCCGCTAACATTAGCAACATCACCTACTGAAAAAACATCGACTCCGATTACATCGTCTGTTTTTAATTGCGAGTTTTCCACTCTAAATTCTTTCTTGAAAATTTTATTTTTCGTTTTTTGAATTTCTACCTGAACCGCTTCGTACTGATCTTTTTCTTTGGTTCGCAGAAGCGCCACTCTATTCAAAGGACACTCAACTAAAGTAACATTCAGCGCTTCTTTAGCTGAATCATAAATAGTAGTCATTCCTAATTTTTTCCCGAGTATGAACTTTGCCATGCCTTTGCTATTGATTACTTTCCTACGAAACTACAAATCCGATATAAATATACAAATAATTTTTTAGTTTATATTTGCAGATTTGTATTCGATTTGTAAATTTGTGTTATTAAAAAAACTGGTCTCGCGAGCCAGTTCCAATCCGCCGCGGCAGATTAGTTTTTATCATCCTGGCTAGTTGAGTATCCTCGCAAACTTTTTATAGCTTCGGGACTTTAACTAGTATTCCTACAAACTTACAAATTTTTACAAAAATACAAAATTTTGTAGTTTCGTATTTTTTTGTAATTTTGTAGTTTTTACATTTTTATCTCAATATCCACGCCGGCCGGCAAATCAAGATTGGTCAGACTATCGATGGTTTTAGGCGTTGATTCCAAAATATCAATAAGCCGCTTATGCAAACGCATCTCATATTGGTCTCGCGCGTCTTTATGCACAAATGTCGATTTATTTACCGTAAATTTCCTAATTTCCGTCGGCAAAGGAACCGGCCCAGCTATCTTTGCTCCTGACCGCTGAACCGTTTCAACGATTTGCTTGGCTGATTGATCAATAATCTTATGATCATAGGCCTTGAGCTTGATCCGAATCCTTGATTTTACTTCTTCTTCCTTTTTTGCCATTTTTTAATGAATTTACTTTAAATTTACTCTATAAACCTATCACTCGCGAGTGACAAGTCTAAAAGAAAACTTATTTCAAAATTTTTGTAACCACTCCGGCCCCAACCGTTCGGCCTCCTTCACGAATAGCGAACCGCATTCCTTCCTCCATAGCAACCGGAGCGATCAGCTTGACCGAGAAATTAACTGTATCTCCCGGCATCACCATTTCCGTCCCTTCCGGCAAAATTACCTCGCCGGTAACATCCGTCGTTCGGACATAGAACTGCGGTTTATAGCCTTTGAAAAACGGGGTGTGCCGACCACCTTCTTCCTTATTTAGAATATAGGTTTCGGCTTCAAATTCAGTGTGAGGAGTAATGGATCCCGGTTTCGCCAAAACTTGACCTCTTTCAACATCTTCTTTCTTGGTTCCTCGGAGCAGCACTCCGGCATTGTCTCCAGCTTGTCCTCTGTCAAGAGATTTGTTAAACATTTCAATTCCAGTAACGGTTGTTTTTTGCGTAGGACGCAGTCCAACGATTTCTACTTCTTCATTGATATTAACAACGCCTCTTTCAATTCTTCCGGTAACCACGGTTCCTCTGCCTTCAATGGAGAAAATATCTTCAATCGGCATCAGATATGGTTTTTCAGTATCTCTCACTGGTTCCGGAATTTTTGAATCCAGGGCCGCAATTAATTCCAAGATGGGCTTGGCCGCTTCATCTTCAGCCGATTTGGATTCCAAGGCCTTGAGAGCCGAACCCCTGATGATAGCCGCTTTTTCGCCGTCAAACTCATATTTGGTCAGCAATTCTCTCACTTCCGCCTCAACTAGGTCAATTAGTTCTGGATCATCCACCATATCAACTTTATTCAAAAAAACGACAATCTCAGGAACACCCACCTGCTTGGCTAAGAGAATATGCTCTCGGGTTTGCGGCATCGGTCCGTCGGTCGCGGCCACAACCAAAATAGCTCCGTCCATTTGAGCAGCTCCGGTAATCATATTTTTAATATAGTCAGCGTGCCCCGGACAGTCCACGTGAGCATAGTGCCTGGTATCGGATTCATATTCACAGTGAGCGGTAGCGATAGTGATGCCACGCTCCCGTTCTTCCGGCGCCTTGTCAATTTCATCCACCCCTTTCGGCTTGGCTTTTCCGCTGTAACTTAGCACCTTGAGAATCGCCGCCGTCAAAGTGGTTTTGCCATGGTCAACATGACCGATGGTTCCGACATTCACATGAGGCTTATTGCGTTCAAATTTTTCCGCTGCCATACTTTTTAGTCGCATTATTACGAGAAGCACGAAGCTTGACTCGCAAATAATTTACGAATTTTATATGTTATTTAATTATATTATACCTATCGAAACTATTCTACTATAATTTCAGATTTTAGCAAGTCTTTGGTGTGTTTTAGGTGTGGATAAGTCTGCCTTTAGGCCTTTTCGTAATGGACATCTTCCGCTTCTTTATTGCCAATATCATCCAGATTCAAAGCATCCAACTTGTCTTCTTCCTGGCTCGATTTCCAAGCGGCTATATCATTGTTGATTCTATCAATCAGTTCTTGCTTTGTCAAGCCTCCAATACCCTCCTGGCGGATCTTTTTGAATTCCTTGATGGTCAGCAAAACATACAGCTGCTCGCCGTCTTTGATGATGGCTTTCCCGCCTAAGAGTTCCAGCGCGTCTTTCAATTTTTTGTCTAACATGGGTTTTTTCGCTTACTTTAGAAATAGTATATTATCCAGTAAAAAGTGTCAAGAATAAGGCTAAAAAACGACTTATCCACATATTCCTTGAAATATTTGACAGATATGCTAGTATTAGTTCATAGAAGTAAATCCTCCTGTGTTGGGATACCGTAAGGCGTCTCGTCAAAACAGGGGGTTTTCTGTTTTTAGGGGAACAATAGGTTTTCTTCAATAATGCTGTTTTTGATTATTTCATAATATTCATAATCCCCTTTTTCGTATTTTCTGAATATCGCCCAGCTGATAAAATCAACTGCTTGAAGACACTTCTCCGTATGGGAGGGTTTTATTTTTATATTTACTTTATTGTTTCCCCGCTTTTGAAAATTAATTTTTAAATACTTTTCGAAGTTTTCCCGGATAAATTTGTTCGTGTCTTTCTGGTCGATATACAGCTCTATTGGTTCGTCAATTCTTATTATTTTCTTATTATGCAATCTATCCATAAGAATGTTTGCCGTGTAATTATACAAGTAGTTCTTTTGTTTTTGGAAGTCGCCGTAAACCTTCTTTTTGTTCAAAATAACACAAAGGATTTTTAGATCTTTTTCCTTGGACAGTAGCTTTAGTATTTTAAACTTTGTTTCCGGTAAAGAATGGTAGGCGTGCAGTTCGCCGATTTTTTTGTATTTTTTCCTTAGTCCTGATCTGACTTTTTTGATTATTTTTTCTATTCGACGGTGATTATTGGTTAAAACGATAGTAAAAAGAAACCATTTGCTGGAAGCTGGTTTAAATCCCAAATCCCCGCTTTCGTCTAAAAATATGTAAGCCATTATCTTTGTTTTTATTTTCCTTCCACGATTTTTATCCCTGCACCGTGGTCAGTTTCCTAGTTATTTTTTATTATAACTAATTAAATCCTAAAAAAATTACTTTTTCCAATCCTTAATCATCACTCCCCCTCTGACTTTTGTGACTTTTACTTTCTGCCGTTCTTTCCAATTCAATTCTTTCATCATCTCCTTGGGAATAACGACATAATGACTTCCCCGCCCGGTTTGGGTGATTTTCCGTACATTTTCGTTGGAATATTTTTTCATAAATTCATAGCACCGTAGACCTGCCTGCCGGCAGGCAGGTATCTACGTTCCTGTCTACGTTAACTCAATTTTAGCCCAATTCCCCCAA
>PFVN01000047.1:0-1378 GCA_002790635.1 Candidatus Moranbacteria bacterium CG_4_9_14_3_um_filter_42_9 | reverse complement strand
CGGCTGTTGTTTTGCGTTATCCGCCCCTTGACGTGTTGGGAAGTTTCCCACTATTGTTGCCCCTCAGGCGCTTTCGAGCGCACTGTAAACCCAGTGTCCGATCTCCGGTATAGGTATTATCACCGGATGTTCGAAGCCCATGACATCCACTTTTCTCGCGACCACCGACGGATCTTTGCTGGCGATTACTTTGCCTTCTTCATCCCGAATTACCTGATTGCTGGTAAAGCTGGGGGTTGCCACGAACATTCCCTTGCACTGTCTCTCTTCCTCGCTGTTTTTGAAACGAACGGCCACTCTAGGCGCTTGTTTCTTCATGGCCTCCTCCTTAAAGCGTTCGGATGGAACGTTTGGTCACGGAGACTATTTCCCGGAAATTTTCTCCCATACAGTAGCCGATGCCGCTTCTGGTTTCAGCGTGATAGGTAAAATAGAGCTGGGATCCCATGTCCAGATAATCCACAAGCTTCATCGGCCGACGAATCCGATCGCACCGACCTTCAAAGAAGGTACAGAGGATAAAACATAGGTCGCCACCTTTTTTAAAAAAATCCGGTTCGCACTCCTCATGACCCCGGGTGAAATAGTCCATCGCGTTGTAGCTTTCGGGACTGCCGGAAAGAAATTCTCCGAGCATTTCGGAAACGTACAGACTGCATCGAAAAAGATCCATATTGACACGGGACTCCGTCAGAAGAAGCGTTCCGATCTTTGATCGCAAGAGATTCTCAAAGCTGCCATACATTTGGAAAATGGATTCATCTTCCCGGCCGAAGGATTGTTTAGTTATTTCAATCGCCTCTTGGAGAATCTTCGAGATGTCTTCATCGAATCCGACTTTGGGCAAGCGCTTGGGCTTCGGAACGAGGATCAGAAGTTCTCCCATATTTTCTCCTTTCAAGGGACTGGGATTTTTATTATTTTCATCCTAGCCTAATTTGAATAAAAAGCAAAATAAAAAAACTTCGGATACTCCGAGGCTTTTTCCCTTGAAAATTGCTTATTTCTTCCCTCCGATTATTTCTTCCGCCAAATTTTTCGGCACTTCGGCATAATGACCGAATTCCATAGAATAATTGGCGCGGCCTTGGGACATAGAGCGCAATTGCGTAGCGTAGCCGAACATCGCTGAGAGCGGCACTTCAGCGTCAACAATTTTTACTCTGGCTGAGCCTTCGCCCCGATCCCCCATCTCGCGGATGACTCCACGCTTAGAATTCAAATCTCCAACCACATCACCCATAAAATTTTCCGGCGTTATCACATTGACTTTCATTATTGGTTCCAAAATTATCGGGTTGGCCCTTCTCACCGCTTCTTTCAACGCCATTGATCCGGCAATCCGGAAAGCCGCCTCAGAAGAGTCAACCTCGTGAAA
>PFVN01000107.1 GCA_002790635.1 Candidatus Moranbacteria bacterium CG_4_9_14_3_um_filter_42_9 | reverse complement strand
ATTGTCCGATTTCAGCTTGGCTTGCCAAAGTTGCCGGCGCTGCGGAGTTGGAGCAGTTCGTGGAATTTAACCTCGAGATAAGGAGGAAAAAGTATGGGAAAAGGTAACGGGCACAGGTTTACTTTAGCGTCAGGCAGTGCGCAATTTTTCGAATGTCCGCGCTTAGTTACTACCGGATCGGTTTCAATCGAGCACCTTCTGGAACAGAGGCTATATTCCCGGAAGAACAAGAAGTGCCAGAAGTGCGGGGTGTGCGAGGCATACCTGATGAAAGCGGAGCCTCCGCAGCCGAACGTCGTGCAGATAACGGGGTTGCAACGCGCCAGGAAAGAAGTGCGTCCTGCTAAGCACAATCGGTTGCATCATAAAACGATTACCAAGACGGTTGCTGTCGGCATGGGTCGACGATAAGGTTTTTTCAGTGTGAAAGGGGGTATCTATGGCAAAGGGAAAACAGGAAGAAATGGATTTTTTGGATGATTTTCATGCCATCCAAGGAAATGTTTTGATCTGCAACAAAGCGGAGTATGGTAAGTATCCCATCAATCCGGCTTCGGCACTGGAAGTTTGCCCGCTTTGCAAGTCGCTGCTGCCTTCGGCCGAATATCATGTATCGCTGAAATGCGACGTGATCGTCAATGCACCGACGAGCCGACATCTCATCAAAAGAGAAAGCATATTCTGCCCCAGTAAGGGCGCAGATATCCGGATCGGCATGGGATCGGCTTGTGAGATCTGTCCGGAATGCGGAATTTATCTCTAATAGAGACGGCATCAATCAACGCAATCAAGCGAACCCGGGGAGGAAACTATCTCCTCGGGCTTTTATTTTTCGTCTTACTTTTTCTCTCCGCTAGAAAAAGTAACAAAAAGAGCTCTCAGCCGGGCTTGGGCGGAGACGGATGCTAGCCTCACTCGCTGAAACTCCTAATTCGCTTCGCGAAGATCGTGCGGAGTTTCTTTACGCTCGTTTCGGCTGAATCCGTAGCTCCGCCCTAACGCAAGGCTGAAAAAATATAGTTTATTTAAAAAATAAAATCCGCACATAGCGAATGTGCGTAGGCAAATTCCAGCGGACGAGCGCTAAAAATCACTCATGCCTTTCTAGAGCTGGTCGTTTAGTGATTTTAGCGAGTCCGCGGAAAGAATTTGCCACAGCACGAGCCGGTGCGGCGCTTTCTTTCTGTCCACTTTCTTTAGCGGTAAAGAAAGTGGATAAACAAATCTCTCGGAGAGAAAAAGTAAGGCTAGACGCCTTTGCTGCCAAAGAAAGTGGAAATCAATTAAACGAAAGACTTGACAAGGTTTTTGAGTACTATAAAATACCCATTAGCACTCGGACTTGACGACTGCTAAGCGCTGCTATATAATTAGAATACAAATAAATTGTCATGCTGAACTCGATTCAGGATCTAATTAGATCCCGGATCAAGTCCGGGATGACAAAAAAGAAAATGAATACTCGCCAGCAGAAAATTTTAAAAGCAGTTGTGGAAGAATATACCAACACCGCTATTCCGGTCGGTTCTAAAATTTTGTCGGAAAAATATAATCTGAAGATCAGCTCGGCGACTATTCGCAATGATATGGTCAGTTTAGAAAAAGACGGATATCTCCATCAATTGCACATCAGTGCCGGGCGCATTCCGACCGACAAAGGCTACCGCTATTTCGTGGAGAAAATAATGCCGGAGCAGAAACTTTCCAAACTTGAACAGAAAAAACTGCAGGCGGAAGTTTTGAAACTGAAGGCCCAAAAAAACCGGCTGACGCGGACAACCGCGAAACTCCTGGCTTCGCTTTCAGGGTCGCTCGCCATCACCGGCGCCCGGGAAAACCTTTTTGATTTCGGCATGCATGAGCTTCTGGAAAATCCGGAATTCAAAGACGCGGATGAATTTTGCAAGATCGCCGAGGCGCTGGATTATTTGGATGAAAATGTCAGCAACATTTTGGACAAGGTGAAAATAGGCGAAACAAAAATCTTTATCGGCAAAGACAATCCGATCAAAGAAATTTCCGGTAGTTCGTCCATGGTCGTTTCGGCTTATAAGACCAAATCGGGAGAAAAAGCGGTACTGGCGCTTATTGGGCCCAAAAGAATGAAATATGCCAAGAATAAATCACTATTAGATTACGTGAAAAAGCTCATGAGTTCGGCGACGGTGGTAATAATCATTGCTAATCCAAATTTCATTCCGGACTTGATCCGGAATCTAATTAGATCCTGAATCGAGTTCAGGATGACAAATATATTTATGACTGACAAAAAAGACAAAACATTCAAAAGCGACGAAAAAAAATATCATTTCGGTCTTTCTCAAAAAGCGGTAATTTATGACTCACAGGAAAATAAATATCTTTTGCTTAAATCAAAAGACGGATATTTTGCTGAAAAATATGGGCCCTGGGATCTGGCCGGTGGAACGATGAACCCGGGAGAAAATTTTAAGGAAGCCATGGAAAGAGAAATCAAAGAAGAAGTCGGCGATATAGATTATGAGATTTTGGATGTTATAGCCTCTGAAAAAATATTCAATAGCGATGGTGGAGAAAAAATATATCTAGGAAATTTTGTCAAATATATTGGAAAAGAAATCCAAATTAGCGAAGAACACACGGAATATAAATGGGAAAGTTATAAAAATATAATCGAGAGCAAGGAAACAAAGCCGTGGCTGAAAAATTTTATCGAAAAAGCGCAAAAATATCTTGAAAATCAAAAAAATCTCGACGGCTGGAAACGTTGCCAAGCGGACTTTGAAAACTATAAGAAAAGACAAGCGGAAACGCAGAAAGATTTTATCCGTTTTTCCACTGAAAGTGTCATTCTGCAATTGCTGCCAGTTTTGGACAATTTCCACGCGTCAACTGATCACGTGCCGAAAGAGCAAAAAGACGCGCCTTGGGTAGTGGGCATCATGCACATCCAGAAGCAATTGGAATCAGTGCTGACAACTTATAGAGTCACGGAAATTGAAACTAAAGGCGGAGACGAATTCAATCCGGAGTTTCATGAAGCCGTTGCCAACGGCCAGGAAACAGGAGGCAAGGAACAGAAAACAGAGAGCAAAGAACAAAAAAACAAGATAATTAAAGTTGTTCAGCGGGGATACAAAATTGACAACAAAGTTATCAGAGCGGCGAGAGTAATAGTAGAATGAATTTCGAATTTAGAATTATGAATTTTGAATCAATTTCTAATTCTAAATGTTTAAAACATTAAAAATTAAATCATTAAGATTTCATTCAAAATTTAAAATTCAAAATTAAAAATTTAATAAATTAAATTAATTAAATTTAACTAAAGCTTTTGGCCCATAGCCCTAAAAAGCTACAAGCTAAAAAGCTACAACCTAAATTATGAGCAAAATACTAGGCATCGATCTGGGCACCACCAACTCCGCCATGGCGGTCGTTGAAGGCGGAAGCCCGACCATCATCGAAAACAAGGAAGGCGCGCGCACCACTCCATCCATGGTCGCCATTTCCAAAACCGGCGAACGCCTCGTCGGCCTTTTGGCCAAAAGGCAAGCTGTCACTAACTCCGGTAACACGCTATATTCCATCAAGCGGTTGATTGGGAGGCATTTTGAGGACGCGGAAGTGCAGCGGGATTTGAAACTTTTGCCGTATAAAATTGTGAAAGCCAACGGCGGGACGAAAGTGGAAATGGGAGCCAAAGAATACACGCCGCAGGAAATTTCGGCCATGATCCTTTCCAAACTCAAAGCCGACGCGGAAGAAAAATTGGGCGAGCGTATCACCGAAGCGGTCATTACCGTGCCGGCCTATTTTGACGATTCGCAAAGGAAAGCCACCAAAGAAGCGGGCGAGATCGCCGGTTTCAATGTGCGGCGCATCATCAACGAGCCGACGGCCGCGGCGCTGGCTTATGGCTTCAACAAAAAGAAAGAAGAAAAGATCGCAGTCTATGACCTCGGCGGCGGAACTTTTGATATTTCGATTCTGGAAGTGGGCGACGACACGGTGGAAGTCAAATCCACCAATGGCGACACGCACTTGGGCGGCGATGATTTTGATCAAATTATCATTCAATGGATCATTAGCGAATTTAAGAAGCAAGAAGGCATCGATTTGGGCAAAGACGCACTAGCACTCCAGCGCATCAAAGAAGCGGCGGAAAAGGCCAAAATAGAGCTCTCAACGGCCATGGAAACGGAGTTGAACCAACCTTTCATCACCACCGACGCCAACGGGCCCAAACATTTGGTCATGAAAATGACCCGGGCCAAATTGGAAGAATTGGTGGGGGATTTAGTCAAGAAAACTTTGGAACCGACCAAGAAAGCTTTGGCTGATGCCAAGCTTACCGTCAAAGACATTAATGAAATAGTGCTGGTCGGCGGAATGACCCGGATGCCACTGGTTCTCAAAACCGTCGAAGATTTCTTCGGCAAGAAACCTAATATCTCCGTTAACCCAGATGAAGTAGTCGCGGCGGGCGCGGCTATCCAGGGCGGAGTTTTGCAAGGCGATGTCAAAGACGTTTTGCTTTTGGATGTGACGCCTTTGACACTCGGCATCGAAACTTTGGGCGGAGTGCGAACGCCACTCATTGATCGCAACACGACCGTGCCGACGGCCAAGTCCCAAACTTTTTCCACGGCCGCTGACAATCAGCCATCAGTTGAAATTCATGTTTTGCAAGGCGAGCGGGAAATGGCGGCGGATAACAAAACTTTGGGCCGATTTATTCTGGACGGCATTCCGCCGAGCCCCCGCGGCATTCCGCAAGTGGAAGTGACTTTTGACATCGACGCTAATGGAATATTAAGCGTTAAGGCCAAGGACAAAGCCACCAACAAAGAACAGTCCATCAAGATCGAAGCCTCGACCGGTCTTTCCAAAGATGAAGTGGAGCGGATGAAAAAAGACGCTGAACTTCACGCGGAAGAGGATAAAAAGAAAAAGGAACTTATTGAAGCGCGGAATCTTGCCGACACGCTTTCCTATACGACCGAAAAATCTTTGAAGGACGCGGGCGACAAAATCACGCCGGAAGAAAAAAAGCCGGTGGAAGACGCCATCGCGGAACTCAACAAAGTGAAGAACGGGGACGATCTGGCCGACATCAAAGCCAAGACGGAAACTCTATCGCAGGCGGCGCAAAAAATCGGCGAGAAATTATATAAGGCAGCTTCTGAAGCTCAGAAGGCTGGAGGCGCAGCCGGAAGTCCGCCGGAAGGCGGAAAGGGGGAACCTAAGGATGCAGAGACGGAAGAAAAAAAGGATGATGCGCCAAAAGACGAACCTAAAAAATAATAATTTTTAAGCGCTCCGATTAATCGGGGTGCTTTTTTTGTGGTAGAATTGAAATAAGACCAATACGACTAATAAGTCCTATATGTCCAAGTTGTCCTATAAATCCAATCAGCCCAATGATAGCGACCTGCTCTTTACGCACGGCGGTTATCGCGAGTTGAAATCATTTCAGATGGCGACTTTGGTTTTTGATTTAACCACAAAATTTTGCGATTCTTTTATTGACAAAAGAAGTCGGACCCATGACCAAATGGTTCAAGCGGCGCGTTCGGGACGGCAAAATATCGCGGAAGGGAGTTTGGCGGCCGGAACTTCAAAAAAGACAGAAATAAAATTGACCAATGTGGCGAGAGCGAGTCTTGAAGAATTGCTCTTGGATTATGAAGATTTTTTACGCCAGCGCAGCTTGAAACTTTGGACGAAAGAATCGGGGGAAGCAAAAAATATAAGAAATCTCGCATACAGAGAGGATAAGTCCTATTCGTCCTATCAGTCCTATCTCAAAAATCCCGAATCCGCCGCTAACATGCTGATTTGTGTAATTCATCAGACAAATTATCTTTTGGACAAACAGCTTCGAAAGCTAAGCGATGAATTTTTGCGCCAAGGCGGATTTACGGAAAGGTTATATCAGAAAAGAAAAGATTATAGGGAAAGAAATTAGAAAACTTGCTTTTCCGCGCGGAAGTGGTAGTTTTTAAATAATTCGCATAACGACTAGTTGTACGAAATTCTCTTTTGTGAAAAAATAGGAATAAGGAAGATTTTAGCACTTTTTTTAATGCATTAATTTAAAAACTATGAGCGAGCAAATAACATCAAGCCCTTGGTATAAAAAATGGTGGGGAATTCTCTTGATAATTGCATTGTTTCCCTTACTCGTCCCTTATTTAGTTTGGGCTAAAACTAATTGGCACAAAGGGGTAAAAATTGCCATTACGCTATTCTGCATTTTCTTTGTTGTTTCAAGCTATTACAACGATAAGAAACAAAAAAAAGAACTTCTTGAAAAACAAACAGAAGAAATAAAGCAGGTAGAAAATATCGTGGAGCAAGCGGAAAGTTATATTGGGGAAAATAAAATTGAGGAAGCATTAGCTGTTTTAGATAAAACGAAAGAATTAGATACTCATACAAATAAGGACATTGCTGTTGCTTTACGAACAAAGATAAATGAGTTTCAAAATCCGCATGCTTTTAAAAGAGCTTTAACAGAAATGTCCGACAGCGATTTTGACCTTCTGCAGAAAGGTGAGCTAAAAACATCTTTTGTTAATCATGACGAACTAAATAAACTTTTTATCGCAAAGCTCCAAGAAAACGCTGAACAAAGAGCTGTTTATATTGCAGAAGTTGAAGAATTGCGAAAGAAAGAAGGAGTCGAAGAACAAAAAGCAGCAGAAAAAAAGAAAAAAGAACAAGAAGAAGCAGAAAAGAAGCAAAACGAGACATTGTCGCAAAAAAATGCTATTAGAAAGGCAGAATCTTATCTAGGTTATTCCGCATTTTCTCATGATGGGCTGGTTGATCAATTGGAGTACGAACAATTTTCACACGCTGACGCCGTTTATGGTGCAGATAATTCTGGTGCTAACTGGAATGAGCAAGCTGCCAAAAAAGCCAAATCGTATATGGAATATTCAGCTTTTTCACGCGGTAGTTTAATTGCGCAGCTAAAGTATGACAAATTCACACAAGCACAAGCAGAGTATGGAGTTAATGCTGTTGGTCTATAATAAACTTCGCTAAGGTTGAACCTTAGCGAGAGTATTATTTTCCCCTCCAACCCCCCTCGGTCAAAAATCCCCCTATAAGTCGGCGATTACTATCAAGCTAAACATGTATTATTTTTACCCATACTCAAAATATCGCATATGCAAGATATTGAGTACCTCAATTCCCAAGGCTGAACCTTAGCGAGAATATTATTTCCCCCTCCAACCCCCTCGATCAAAAATCCCCAAAAACTTCCGGCCAAATATGTAAGTATCTCAATACGTATTAAAATAAGTATTTATTCAGTAATTAATTACTGAATTTTTTATTTCCAACGCACTACGACATTCCGACATTCTGCAGAAAGTCAGAATGTTACTTTTTAAAATGATAAAGGACATTCTCACATTTTCGAGAATATGAGAATGTTATTTTTTGAAACATCACACGACATCCCGACATTCTGCAGAAAGCCAGAATGTTATTTCACTTCCATATAACCACATATGGACATATTTTTTATTCAAGAACATAGAAATACGAAACCATCCCGATGTCCTTATAACCACATATGGACACAAAGAAATATCTGGCATAGAATAAAGTTGTAAAAAGTTAAAAACAAATTTATGCCAAAAGTCCGGCCACATCTGATCGACAAAAGAGAAAAATACAAAGTTATCGGAAGATTTTTTGAAATTGTTTCAAATTTGAAATCTAAAAAAGAAGTCATTGATTTTTTTGTCGGCTTGCTTACGCCGAGCGAATCTCTGATGTTTGCCAGAAGGATCCAAATCGCCGAGATGCTTCTGGAAGGGGACAATTATGAAAGAATCCGGAAAGTTCTCAAGGTCAGCAATCAGACTATTACCAAAACCGACCAGTGGCTCCATAGTGGAGATGAAAATTACGGCCGGTGGCTGGAGAAGTGCCTCAAGGTCAAAGCGAATTCAAAAGATGATTATTCGACCGGACTCGACCGCTACGCCCATCACCGTTTCCTTAAAGATTTATTGAAATAATTTGTGGTGTCCATATAACCACATAAGGACACAAACTTGCTTTTGCACGCAAAAGGGGCAGCAGATGCAAGGCATTCAGGGTCGACCACTGGTCGGCCCTTTCTTTATGTTGATTTTCTTTAAATTTCAAGCTAAAATAGAGATTATTATGAATAATGTCCGAAATTTCTGCATCATCGCCCATATCGACCATGGGAAATCGACGCTAGCCGACCGGCTTTTGGAAATTACCAAAACGGTGGAAATGCGCAAAATGAAAGAGCAGCTTTTGGATCAGATGGATTTGGAGCGCGAGCGGGGAATCACCATAAAACTTCAGCCAGTCAGAATGGAGTATGAGCTTAAAAATCCCAATGTCAAAATTCCAATGTCAAATAAAATCCAAAATTCCAATGAAAAAAAATTGGAAAGTGTAAATTGGGATTTGGAAATTGCAAATTCAAGATATATCTTGAATTTGATAGATACTCCCGGGCATGTTGATTTCAACTACGAAGTGTCCCGTTCTTTGGCGGCAGTAGAAGGCGCGGTGCTATTGGTGGATGCCACCAAGGGAGTGCAAGCACAAACTTTGTCCAATTTATATCTGGCCATTGAACAAGGATTGGAAATAATACCGGCAGTTAACAAAATAGATCTCCCTAATGCCGATGTCGCGAAAACGAAAAAGGAAATCGTCCATATTTTGGGCTGCCAGGAAGAAGACATTTTAGAAGTTTCCGGAAAAA
>PFVN01000015.1:9276-10546 GCA_002790635.1 Candidatus Moranbacteria bacterium CG_4_9_14_3_um_filter_42_9 | reverse complement strand
AAAAACTACATCTAAATCAGCGTATTTGACGCGCGGCATTATAATTGCCTGCTGAAAAAGCCTATCTTGCGTTACACGGATTTCTTGTATTTTTCCGATTAAAAGACCGGCAGGCACATCGCCTCCTAAGCCGGAAGTTGCGATTGTATCACCGCCATTAAGAACGTCTGTTTGCGCCACCATATCCAGCAGCGCACCCAAACCATATTCGCCCCTGACAACCCCCTTGGCCTCGGTTTCGATGTCCACCGCATTAATTACACTTGAAGAATTAGTTAGCAAATCTACTTTTGCTGTATTTCCATAGACTTCAGCCACTTTTCCGACAAGAATTCCCTCAGAAACAATAACTGGCATGCCCGCTTCAATTCCGGCGGGATTTCCCTTGTCTATCATTATCCAACTCCCGGACCGCT
Source organism: Candidatus Moranbacteria bacterium CG_4_9_14_3_um_filter_42_9 (assembly GCA_002790635.1). Lineage (GTDB taxonomy): Bacteria > Patescibacteriota > Minisyncoccia > Moranbacterales > UBA2206 > UM-FILTER-42-9. The sequence goes on along the minus strand of PFVN01000015.1, from coordinate 10,130 downwards.
GAGGATCGCTCCCGATAACAAAGCTAGCCTCCAGCTTAAATTTTTCCCGAGGAATCAAATTTAATTGTTCTCTTAAGCTATCGTTCTCATTTTTTGTATCTTTAAGAAAAATTATTTCCGAAGATAAGGCGTTATTTTCACTTATCAGCTTTTCGTTTTCTTTTTTAAGATCGGAAATAGAGTTCAAAAAGCCCGTCGCAATTCTTACTTTCTGGCTCAACAGGTAAAAAGTTTTTTGAAAAGGATAGATGATTTCTAAAACTCCGCCGCGGATTGGATTGAAAAAACCTTTTGGATTAAAAAAAACGAGCAAGACGCAAGCTGCCAAAATAATTACAACCTTGATTCGATTTTGCGAAAATAATTTTCCAGACATGAATAAAAATAAATCTAAAATTCAAAATCCTAAATAAATTTCAATTGTCAAAATGACAAACTTAAAACTTTTGCCGGCCTACCGAATTATTTGAAATTTAGTGCCTTGAATTTAATGTTTTATGTCAAATCGTTTTCATAATGACTTTCAATCAAAACATCGCGCAATGCCTCAATATCTTCCAGAACGATCCCCGTCCCGCGAACAACGGCGGTCAACGGATCCTCCATCATGCGCACCGGCATTCCAGATTGGTCGGCAACCAATCTGTCCAGCCCGCGAATAAGGCTGCCACCACCCGCTAAAATTATCCCTTTTCTCATAATATCCGCTAAAAGTTCCGGCGGAGTTTCTTCGACGGTAGTTTTTATATTATTGATGATAACCCGGATTGAACGGGAAAGGGCTTCTCTCACCTGGTCGTCATTGATCATTATTTCTTTGGGAAGTCCGGTCACCAAATCCCGTCCGCGAACAG
>PFVN01000015.1:0-8983 GCA_002790635.1 Candidatus Moranbacteria bacterium CG_4_9_14_3_um_filter_42_9 | reverse complement strand
CCTCTCCACTTCGGTAATGTCTGAAGGGATTCCTATCAGCACCCGCGGACGCGGAAAAAGAGTGAAGCTGTCCTGATGGACTTTAGCGATAAAATATTTGAGCATTTGCTCGGTAATCTCGAAATCGCTCACCACGCCGTCCACTAGCGGCCGGATAGCAGTAATATGCCCGGGGGTTTTCCCGACCATTTTTTTTGCTTCCTTGCCGATGGCCATAATTTGTCCAGTCTTTTTATTGATAGCCACGACCGACGGCTCGTTGATGACGATACCTTTGCCCCTGACATAAACCAGCGTATTGGCCGTTCCCAAATCAATGCCAATATCCTTGGAGAAGTTGCCAAAAAAATTTCCGGTTATTTTTTTGAATAATTTTTTTACTCTTCTCATTGACGTTTTTTCATTAAGAAACCTTGCCATTGAAGCTTCAATGGTCTAATCTATGATACTTTAGGCAAGCGCCATTGTCAAAAGACGCTTCCTCTTAAAGAAATTCTTGTTTGTTTTTATTTGACCTTAGGTGAATACCCCGAGCATTAGCTCAGGGTATGAAACCAAGCCCGGAGCGAAGCGGAGGGTTGAAACTTCTCCGGAGCCGCCATTGATCCGGACGAATGTCCGGGCGACGAAGGTATCAGCGGATACTCCGGGCAGAAGCCCGGAGGAGTTTCATTTGATGAATTTTAGAACGTCGCGAAAAGTTATATAAAGCATCAATAAAATAAGCAAAGCAAAACCGGCGGAATGAAAAAACTGCTCTGTTTTTTGACTTATCGGAGAACCTTTTATTTTTTCAATGATGATGAACAAGATTCGACCGCCATCCAGCGCCGGAAAAGGGAAAGCATTGATTATTCCCAGATTAATGCTGAGAAGCGCCGCAAATTGCAAAACGTACGCCAATCCCAAGGCGGTAAATTGTTTCGTCATAACTGCGATCCCGAACGGACCCGCCACATCCACTCCGGCTTTGTGACCCATCACAATATTTTTAATCAACACAAACAGTCCGGTGAGCATCGCACTTGATAAATCAAAAACAAAAACTGCTCCTTTCCAAATAGCTTGATACCAAGGATAGCTAACCATAGCCGTTTCCACTAAAGAAATTCCCAACGGCCCCTGCCCGTCGGGAATGTCAACACGCGGAACGCCTCGGACACTGATAATTTCACTTCCTCTTTTTATCTTAAATTCTGTTTCTTTGCCTTTGTTGGCATCGATAAAATCCTGAACGTCTTTAACGCTTTTTAAGTTCAGCTGGGAATTTTGCACTTTCAGAATTTCATCTCCGACTTTGAGTCCCATTTGGCTGGCCGGCGAATCTTGAATTATTTCTGATATTTGTATTTTTGCATCGGGAAAATTACCGCCTGCTGAATCAATGGGCTCGGGCGCTCCGATCATAAGTGCAAAAGAAATCAAAAACCAAGCTAAAACAAAATTCATTATCACGCCCGCCGCCAAAACTTTTATCCGCACCCAAGCACCTTTAGAGGCGAAACTATCCTCGCCTTGAACATCGCCATTCTCGCCTTTTATTTTTACAAAACCGCCCAAGGGGATCCAGTTTAAAGAATAAATTGTTCCGCCCCGCAATCCCTTTTCACACGCTTCCTCCAGATCCTTTTTTTCATTTTCGTCGTCACCGTCCCGGCTACCCCAAACTATCCGCCATTTTCCTTTTGACGAACCATCGTCAATGTACTGAAGACCGATGATCCGCGGCGGAAAACCGAAACCAAATTCTTCCGACCTTATTCCGTTCCGACGCGCAGTTAAAAAATGTCCCAGTTCATGGACAAAAATTAAAAGGCCTATTATCAGGATAAAAACAATAACTGCCAGCATAAACTAAGCTTTAGTTAGGTTTTTTTTAAAAAGCACGTGGTTTAAAAATTAACCTAATTGGTCTAATTTAACCTAATTATTCTAAATAAATCCCAATGCCCAAGATTAAAATTTTAGAAATTAGTTATTGGTCATTTGTCGGGTCAATTAGAGTAATTAGAAATTAGAAATTAGAATAATTTTAAACCGTCATTATTTCTCTTTCCCTCTTCTCCTTGACTTCTTCTATAATTTTATTTTGACTGTCAATAACTTCCTGCAATTTGTCTTTACCAATGAATTTTTCGTCCTCGCCGATTTTTCCTTCTTTTTCCAGTTGCTGAATTTCATTCCAAATTTCCTCGCGGATCCGGCGAATATTTATTTTGGCATCTTCGGTTTTTTGGTTTAAGATTTTGACCAATTCCTTTCTTCTTTCTTCATCGAGGGCGGGAATATTGATTCTGACTACCTGCCCATCATTCATCGGATTGAGATTAAGCTGCGATTCACGGATGGCCGCTTCGATATTCACCAGGCTTCCTTTGTCCCAGGGAGATATGACGATGGTTCTGGGTTCCGGAATGGAAATGCTCGCCACTTGTTTCAGCGGCGATTTGGCTCCATAATAGTCAACTGACAGATTTTCCACTAACGCCGCCGACGCTCTTCCGGTTCTCAGCTGATTTAAATCTTCTTTAAAATGCTCAAGCGTTTTTTCGAATTCTGTCTGTTTTTTATTTATGATTTCGCTATACATAAAAATAATTTTATTTGCTTAGCCCTAAATATACCACACTTGGATCAGCCGTGGAATATCTCACGACCTTGACCGATTTGGAAGATTCGAATTGAGAGGTGGACCAGTTGATTCCTTCATCCGCTGACTTATAGGCCGCTTGCGAGGCGCCGTAAATAATTTCCTTTGAGTTTGCCGGACTGATGGACAGGGCTTTGACTGGAAAATTTTGCGGATTGTTCAAAATGGTAACTTTCTCCCAGGTATCCCCGGAATTTTTGCTGCGCAATATTCCCATACCTCCGCCCGCATATACCCAGTTGCCGTTATAAGGATCTGTCACAACTACGCTAAAATCACGATTACTAGCCTCCTTGTCCGCATCTGCCGCCAACTTGGATAGATCCTCAAAATCCGCTCCGCCATTTTTGCTTCTTTCAATGGCGGCCGTGGTTATAAAATAAATCAAATTACTATTGCTTTTGTCAATGGCCACCTTGAGCACCGGGTTTTGCCCCGTAAAAATATTTTTCCAGGTTTCGCCCGCATTGGTTGTTTTGATTATCTGGTTATCGCTGGTTGAAGCATAAATGATCTGGGGGTTATTTCTGTCTATCGTCAGAGAAATTACCAACGGACCATCAGCGGCCGAAGTGTATATTTCTTTCCAATTTTTCCCGAAGTCCTGACTTTTGAAAATTTTCCCTCTCCCCTGCCAGACTCCGCTGGCGTAGACAATATTTTCATCGCCGGGATTGATTTCCAAGCCATAAACTTTTCCTGAAGTAAAACTCGTGGCCTCCAAATTTTCCCCTCCGTCCTTGGTCAGTATGATTCCGTTCTCCCGGGTTCCAAACATTACTTTCTTTGAATCTGTCGGACTAATGGCGATGCTCAAAACATCTACCGCGGACAAGGTTGTTTTTTCCCCGGTCTTATTTTTGAATTCCCAAGTTTTTCCGCCGTCGCTCGACTTCCAAATGCTTCCGGAACTTGAAGTTCCAGTGCTAGAAATCGGATTTTTCAGCGAGCAGCCGGAAAGGGCGGCTAGAGAAACTATGGCTAGGGCGGTAATTAAATATTTTTTCATATTTATATTATAGCAGAAATTTCGAAAAATAAAAAAGCGGGCTTACCTCGTTCAGGCTCACCCGCTACGCGGCGCGTTTTACCGCGCCCATTTGACTCTATGAACCGATGGTTGGACTCAACCCCAAGAGTTCCCTGATTTCATTCTCGTCCTCAATGGACGGAAATTTTTTGTATTTCTTGGCATATGCCTCGAGGCCATCCTCCAAAAGGATGAGTTTTACGAGTGTGTCCGTGGCGGCGAAATGCGGTTTCAGAACAAAATTCGCGAAATCTTGCGCCTGCGGACTCCTGCAAAAAGCCTTGGCAGTTCTGGAAAAGATCTTTCCGAAGACTACCTTTTCAATCGGACGGCCGATCGATCCAGTTCGCATCATTTCATCGTGCCACCCTGGTAGAAACTCCTTGATCGTTTCCAGGCTCAGCGTTGGAGCAGTTTTTCCTATTACCTTTCTCATCTTGTACCCTCCTTGGTTTGGAAATTTGAGGCGACCATCGCCTTGGCTAAAGCGCTGCTTCTTTCTGCCATAAGTCAATCTTAATAGCATCCGCCCCGTAAATTTCATCTTCATCTTTCATCACAAGTGGTCGACCACAGCCACGCTCGATGCAAATAAATGCAGGTGTTCCAAATTCGTAGATAATATCACAAGCTTCACAATATGGCACCTCGCACGACATAATCTACCTCCAATAAAATAAATTTTAAGAGAACTTCTGGTGCGCTGTGGAGGATTCGAACCTCCGACCGTTTGCTTAAAAGGCAACTGCTCTACCAGGCTGAGCTAACAGCGCATGATATAAAAATAAACGCCTGAAAAATTCAATTTTCAGAACATTTTGGAGTATACCACAATACTATTTATAGTCAACGATTGAATCTTTTATATATGAAAAACATGTAAGCCAGAGGCAGCACCATCCAAACGAGCGGCAGGAAACCTGCTGTCAGGTAGCCGTATGCATCCAGAGAAACATATTCCAGCGCCACTTTTTTTGAAACGGTAGAAAAAACTATGCTTAAAACTAAGGCCACTTGCAGAAAACTCATTAAAAAAACTTTCAAGAGAAAATAAGAACCGGCTCCTGAGATGGAAAGATCAAAAAATCTTTTACTCACGAGCGTTAAACCGGCGACCAAAACGAAGAACAAGATAAGTTTTGTGTTGTAGTCTAGGACAAAGTCCTTCGGAATGACACTGATAAGCGCAAAGGAAACATAAATGTTGATGAGCACCGTCATTATTTTATATTTTCCCAAAAGCATGCCATAGACAAAACTGATCAGCGCGATAATAAGTATCAGCATGACATCTTGGGACAATTTTTGCGAAAGACCCAGCTTCGACAAAAGTAAGGAAAAATTCATAGTCCTTTTTATTGTTATTTTTTTTAATTATAAGGCAAAATTTGGAGAATGACAAACAACACAAACCCATAAATAGTTAATTTACCCCGCCCATTGCGTAGCGTGGCAATGAAAATTGAACGGAACTGAGCGTTAAGAAATTTTGCGGGACCACCTCGGTCCTTAAAATTTTAGCGAGCGAAGCGATAATTTTCCGACACGCGAGCCCGGGCGGCGGTTTCCTTATATGTCAGTGTCTTGCAGCCTTTCCAAAAGCTCTTTTTGTTCGCGCGAAAGTTTTTTCGGCACGCGCACCACGACTCTGACTAAGTGGCTCCCGGTTCCCCGTCCCGATATATCGGGGACACCATTGCCTTTTATCCGGAAAGTTTCACCGGATTGCGTGCCGGCGGGTATTTTTAAAATTAATTCTCCGTCAATCGTATCAATTTCTATTTTGCCTCCAAGCACCGCCAGTGTAAAGGGAATAAACTCGGTGCTCAAGATATCATTGCCTTTTCGAGAAAATTTTTCGTTCGCACGCACATGAACGGTGACATACAAATCGCCATTCCGGGCGCCCCGTTCACCGGCTTCGCCCTGACCCTGAAGAGAAATGGTCTGGCCGTTTTCAATCCCGGCCGGAATTTTTATTTTTACCCGACGTTCTTTTTTGACTCTTCCGTCCCCGGCGCATTGCGAGCATTTTTTCGCATAAGTTGCGCCTTCGCCCTTGCATTCCGGACAAGTGCTCACTTGGGAAAAAGACCCCAAAAAGCTCCGGCTGGTTTTCCTGATCTGGCCAGCTCCCTGGCAAGTCGGGCAAGTCTTTTTGCTCATTCCCGGTTCTCCGCCGGAACCTTGGCAATGGTCGCAGACAACGCGATTATATAAATTTATTTCTCGCTCCGCGCCGCGCACCATTTCCGCAAAATTTATTTCCGCGTCCACCTGGATGTCAGAGCCGCGCGCTTTTCTTTGAGTTCTCGCTCCTGCGCCGCCGAAAATATCGGAAAAAATATCTTCCCAGCCCGAGGCTGGTCCGCCTTGGGCGGAAAAACCGCCAGAGGCAAAACCTTCCCCAAAATCAAAGCCGGAAAAGTCGAAACCGCCGGATTGTCCGCCTCCACCCGGCGCACCGTCAAAAGTCCGACCAAATTGATCGTATTGATGGCGCTTGACTTTATCCGACAAAACCTGATAAGCCTCGTTTATTTTCTTGAACTTCTTCTCATCGCCACCGGATTTGTCCGGGTGGTATTTGTGGGCCAGCTTGCGGTAGGCTTTTTTTATCTCATCGTCATTGGCGCCTTTTTCCACGCCTAAAGTTTCGTAATAGTTACTAGCCATAAAAATAGGTATTTCTTATACCCAGACAATATAGCATAGAATAAAAAAATTAGCAATCAAGACTTTCGAGTGCTAATTAAGGGTAAACCCCCGCACCAATTTTTACAATAAACCCAGTAAAGCTAAGTCCACACAAGCCCTCTACATCATTCTTCATGTGAAATTGGATTTGAAAAAATTGGGGGAGGTAAAAAAATCCGCGGCGGGCACTGTTGCACCGGCCGCGGCTACGTCCTGCTCTAAGTAATATTCAGTAGATCGTCCATAATTTTGGGCCGGGATTCCGGCAGTTTGACTCCGGGCAGCTTTTGCAAGAATTTTTCCAGCCCTTCCAGTATCATTTTTATATCGCCCAGATTCTCCTTCTCGTGCAGCAGAAACATCAACTCTGCTTGCCAATTTGGTGGCCTTTTTTCGATGAAAAAAATCAGGCTATCCATCATAATGTCGAGCGTCGTGGTTTTTCCGAAAACAGAAAAATTCGCACCCCCTCTTTCTCGACTTTCCTGATATGCCCTAGGAAATTCCTTCTCATATTTTTTCACCAGTTTCAACATGTCCCAATAATAATTTCTCAGTTCGATCGAACTTTTTTCGTCGATGACCAGCTCATTCTTTTTCATTTCCCCTCCCAGACAAAGTTTTCGCTGTTGCGGATAATTTTTTTCAGCGGAGTTTGCTCTTGTTTTTGACTCTGACGAACACTGTTTTTCTGGTCGTAATAAACACCGACCAGCGAGTAAACATTGAAGCCCATCGCGAATACCACAACCACCGCAATCACCGTTTTACCGATGACTTTCAAGATGCCTAGATTCCTGTTTTTGCCCATGTAAGACCTCCTGGTTTTGAGAAGTTATCGCCTCTGAACTGCAACTTCATAAATTATTCTGAACAAACAATTAAGTATCTAAGGGGGTTTTTTGCTATTTCCGCTACCGAAGAATCTTGGGCCACGGAGGAATTTTCACCCCAGGCAGATTTTTCCGCAGGAAATTCTCAACTTCCCCCAACACCTCTTCGATGGTTTCTTGGGTGTGAAGATAGGGTCGCGGACGATAGGAAAGAATACTCGCCCCTTTCCGGATAAGCTTCCGATCGTTATCAAGCATGATCTTAAACAGCCGGTTATAGTGCTTATGCGCCACGTCGCGGGTGTTCGTGTTTCCCATTTTCGCCATCCTCCTGAGAATCAGTCAGTTTTTGGGGATTGCTCAACCCACCCTCTTCTCACAATTGTTGAAAAGAACCCTTTACAAGGCCGGTCTCCTGCCAGCCCTTCAAATGACCATCCCTCGACTCCATCGCTTTTGATCCATTTGGCTTTTTGAATTGTAAGTAAAATTACCCCTTCGTCCTTTGATTTATCTCCTGGTTCATTCAAGAAGAACAAGGGCCTTTTCAAAAGATCTTGCTGACGATTATAGACCGGCAGCATAAATACAAAATCATAGTGTCTGGGACCTTCAACGATATTAAATCGCTTTGTCATTCGCCACCTCCTTTTAATATCGGTTTTTATTGGCCATTTTGTTAAAAAACTTTCCGACACTGATTGTCTTTTATACTCCAAAAATCGGATTTTGTCAAACGGGCTACGTTTGAAAATTCGCTTTTTAGATATCATATCCCGCTGACATCCGCCGTGTCTTCTACGATGGTTTGTTTGCCTTTGAAAAGCTTTCGGGTAAGAGCTTGCTTGAATTTGAAAAATTCTTCCAGTTTAAGCGCATAACACATTCCAATGAAAACAGAAAGTCCAACCAGAGAAGAAGCCGCTAGTTGTATAAAAACTCCGATGAATGTATCCAGATCAATCATAGGCGCGACCAGATATTTGCCCAGTTGAATTGACAGGCCAGCTAGCACTGACGCTAGCGCAATCTTAGCGCTAAATTTTATTATATTTCTATCATCTAAATTATCAAAGCGCGAACGCAAAACAAACAAAAGCAGTAGCATCTGCGTAACCGCAGACAGAGAAAATGCGATAGCGAGACCAACCACTTGATATCTTCCGATTAAAATCAGGACAGCGCCGATATTTACAATTTCTGTTACGAGGGCGATGTAAAAAGGCGTTTTCGTGTCATGGAGCGCATAAAAAGCCCGCGCTAAAAGCGGTATCGTGCCTTGCGCAAAAAGACTTAAAGCAAAAACTCCCAAAGCCTGAAAAGTCAGGATGGTGTCCTCCCAGTCAAATTTTCCCGCCCCCAGCACCACCCGCACGATCTGTGCCCGCAAAACCAAAATAAAAACGCTAAGTGGTATGATGAAAAAAAGGATTTGTCGGAAAGTCACGGAAAAAGTTTTCACAAAATTTTCTTTTTCACCCTTAGCCGCCAGTGATGCCAGCACCGGAAAAACTGCAATGGAAAAAGAAGCCCCAAAAAGACCCAATGGAACGCCCTGCAAGTTTTTTATAGATTCCGCAAGGTTCTTTCTAACCTTAACCTACGTGTCTTTCAAAAGCGTACGAAAAACCTGTTCGGCTATTTGCACCTGCCCATCATCCGAACCTTCCTGTTTGTAGTATTTTGCTATATTGCGGGCAATATCCACCTTGGTGTCGGCGGAGCTATTTATTAGCCTATGCACCTCTTCTAATGTAAGAAAACTAGATTTCT
>PFVN01000037.1:8930-9072 GCA_002790635.1 Candidatus Moranbacteria bacterium CG_4_9_14_3_um_filter_42_9 | reverse complement strand
GCTTTCCAAAAATTCCTGATTATCCTTGCCGATTTCGTTTTGCCACTCGCGAAGCTGTTTCACCCAGACCAGCTCTTCTTCCGGAACTTTGCTTTTTTTCTTGAAAAAAATTGATTTCCAGTCTTTTCTTTCTTCGCTGTAG
>PFVN01000037.1:8555-8895 GCA_002790635.1 Candidatus Moranbacteria bacterium CG_4_9_14_3_um_filter_42_9 | reverse complement strand
ATGCATTTTTTTCGTCCGGATCTGTACTTCCATGATCTTGCCTTCCAGCCCGAAAATGGTCGTGTGAATGGATTGATAGCCATTCGGCTTGGGAAGCGAGACATAATCCTTGATCCGGCCGACCAGCGGATGGTATTTTTTATGGACTATGCCCAATGCCTCATAACAGTCGGCCACTTCCGGAACGATGATTCTTATGCCGGCTAGGTCGTAAACCTTATTGATGTCCATTTCGTGCTTTTTGAGCTTTTGGAAAAGACTGTAGAGCGATTTTACCCGGCCGTAAATTTCAATTACCTTGATTCCGTCTTTGAGAAGTTCTTTTTTCAAGACTTGCACT
>PFVN01000037.1:0-8492 GCA_002790635.1 Candidatus Moranbacteria bacterium CG_4_9_14_3_um_filter_42_9 | reverse complement strand
TAATTTTCCGGATCCAGATATCTGAAAGACAGATCTTCAAGTTTTGATTTGAGCTCTCCGATTCCCAAGCGATTGGCTATCGGCACAAAAACTTCCATGGTTTCTCTGGCGATGCGAACTTGTTTGTCCGGCGGATTAAATTCCAGTGTTTCCATGTTGTGCAGGCGGTCGGCCAGCTTGATAATAACCACGCGGATATCGAAAGCCATGGCCAAAAACATCTTGCGCAAGTTTTCCAGATAAAGCTCTTCTTTCGTATCTCGCAATTTAATTTTTCCGAGTTTCGTGACCCCGGAAACAATAAAGGAAATTTCCTTGCCAAATTTATCCTCTAGCTCCTTCATGGTAACCTCAGTATCCTCCGGAACGTCATGGAGGAGTCCCGCGGCGATAGTTTTCGACCCCATGCCGATGCGGGCCAGATTTACCGCCGTCCCGAGTGGATGCTGGATATAGTCCTCTCCTGATCTTCTTTTCTGTCCGCGGTGGGCCGCCTCGGCAAATTCATAGGCGCTTTTAATCAGCGCTTCCCGTTCCGGGGTCAGCGTTACTTTCAGGTTCTTTAAAACATCTTGTATGATTAACATAACTTAACCTAATACAATCAAGGCTATATATATTTTTCAAAAAATATCCGCTTATTTTACTGTCTTTTAAATTATATAACATTTCCAGTATAATCCGGAAAAAGCCAAAAAACAAGGCCAATACTCATTTGCGAACGGCTGATTTTCGGCGTAAAATAGGGGCACGAGGTGTTAAGTAACCAGTTAAGTAACAAAATTTATGACGACTAAAAAACTCGCGGACAAGAACACCCGCAAACTCACTCGCATGGGCCGCGCCGGCGGAAGCTTGGGACTCACAATTCCTAAAGAAATGGTTTCTGAATTGGGGTGGAAGGAGAGGCAGAAAGTTACGGTTAAGAAAATCAGGGGAGGGGTTTTAATTAAGGATTGGAGGAAATAAGAACATGCCGCTATCTTGGAATGAAATAAAATCCAGGGCGATTGAGTTCTCCAAAGAATGGGAAAGCGAAAGCTCTGAACATGCAGAAGCCAAATCTTTTTGGGACGGTTTTTTCAATGTGTTCGGAGTGACACGCCGACGCTTGGCCAACTTCGAATTTGAAGTAGAAAAACGTGGTGGAGGACGGGGATTCGTTGATCTTTTTTGGCCGGGAACGCTCATTGTGGAACATAAATCACGCGGGAAAGATCTTAATAAGGCACATGAACAAGCGATGGATTATTTTCCGGGCCTCTCGAATAAAGATTTACCAAAATATATTTTAGTTTCTGACTTTGAAAGATTCCGCCTTTATGATATCGAAGAAAAAACGGAGGTGGAATCTAAACTCAAAGAACTTAACAAAAAAGTCCATCTATTTGGATTTTTAGCAGGCTACAAAAAGCAAGAATACAAAGAAGAGGACGAAGTTAATATCAAAGCTGCCGAGATGATGGGAAAACTGTATGACTCGATGGTGGAAGCTGGTTATTCCGGTCACGAACTTAATTTTCTTTTAGTAAGAATACTTTTTTGCCTTTTCGCCGACGATGCCGGAATTTTTAACCAAAATCAATTTAAAAAATACATCGAAACAAGAACCAATGAAGATGGAAGTGATTTAGGGATGCATTTAGGAGTGATATTCCAAGTGCTAAACACTTCAAAAAATAAAAGACAGAACACGCTGGATGAGGAACTTACGCAATTTGAATATGTGAACGGCGGGTTATTCTCCGAGAGTTTAGCCATACCTGCCCTTAATTCTAAAATGCGCAATCGACTTTTAGAAGCGTGCGAATTTAACTGGTCAAAAATTTCTCCGGCCATATTCGGATCGCTTTTTCAATCAGTCAAAGACAGGGATGCCCGAAGACAATGGGGCGAACACTATACTTCGGAAAAAAATATTCTGAAGCTCATCAGGCCCTTATTTCTGGACGGATTAAGTGAAGAATTAAGTGCTTGCGGAAAGAACATCCAGAAGCTAAATGCTTTTCATGAAAAAATATCCAACTTAAAATTTCTAGATCCAGCTTGCGGCTGTGGAAATTTCTTGATTATTGCTTATCGCGAACTGCGGCTTTTGGAGTTAGAACTTCTCAAACAAAGACTGGGCAATATGCCGCTGGCTTTCGGGGTGAAAAGCTATATCCGGATAAAGCCGGAACAATTTTTCGGAATTGAAATCGAGGAATTTCCGGCGCGTATCGCTCAAACAGCAATGTGGCTGATGGATCATCAGATGAATGAACTGGCGAGTCTAACTTTCGGAAATAATGTGGCCGATCTCCCGTTGGGCAAAGGCGTCACGATTTTCATCGGAAACGCCCTGCAGAAAGATTGGGAAGAAGTCGTACCAAAAAATGAATTGTCCTATATTATCGGCAATCCGCCGTTCATCGGACAGCACTTGCAAAATAGCGAGCAGAAAAAAGATATGCAGAATATCTTTCAGGGAGTCAAAGGTTTTGGGGTGCTGGATTATGTTTCCTGTTGGTATATCAAAGCGGCACAATATATTAAAAATACAAGAATAAGATGCGCTTTTGTTTCAACTAATTCGATTACTCAAGGCGAACAGGTGAGTATTTTGTGGAATGAGCTTTTGAAAAAATATTGTATCAAAATCTATTTCGCGCACCAGACTTTCAAATGGAGCAATGAAGCGCGGGGGAAAGCCGCCGTGTACTGTGTGATAATTGGCTTTGCCAATTTTGATATGGACAAAAAATTTCTATACGAATACGAAGATATCAAGGGCAAACCGCATGAAATTAAAGCAAAAAATATCAATGCATATCTGATTGAGGGAGGTGATATCGTCATTAGTTCAAGGACCAAAGCAATTTCAAAATCGCCGATGCTAATTTGGGGAAATAAGCCTGTCGATGGAGGTTTTTTAAATTTCACAGATTCAGAGAAAAAAGAATTTATAGAAAAAGAACCGCAGGCTGAAAAGTTTTTCAGGAGATATATCGGAGCTGAAGAGTTTCTTCACAATAAGGATAGATGGTGCTTGTGGTTGAAAGATGCTAATCCGGAAGAAATAAAAAAATGTCCGATGGTTATCGAAGCGATTAGCAAAGTGAAAGATTTTCGAATGGCAAGCAAGAAGGAAGCAACGCGGAAAATTGCCGCTACGCCTTCACTGTTTGGTGAGGATAGACAACCAGATGTAGATTTTATATTGATTCCAAGCACATCATCTGAAAATAGAAAATATATCCCGATGGGTTTTGTGTCGAAAGATATTATTGTAAACAATAGTTGTCATATAATTCCTGATGCTACCCTTTATCACCTAGGTATCTTGGAAAGCGAAATGCATATGGTCTGGGTAAACCATGTATGCGGGAGATTAGAGAGTCGGTTTCGTTATTCGAAAGACATTGTTTATAATAACTTCCCCTGGCCGGAAAATCCAGGTGCGGAAAAAGTTAAGACGGTAGAAAAGGCAGCGCAGGCGGTTTTGGACGCCCGAGAAAAATATCCGAATAATTCATTGGCGGATCTCTATGGTCCATTGACAATGCCAGCTGAACTAGTGAAAGCTCATCAACATTTGGACAGGGCAGTCGATGCGGCTTATGGTCGAAAGACTTTTGCTAACTCCGCCGAACGCATGAATTATCTGTTTGAGTTATATGAAAAATATACAAGTCCATTGATTTCTCTCGCTGAAAAGAAATCAAAAAAACTAAAAAATGGATAAAAAATTACAAAAGGAAATACTAACCATAGTCAAAGGATTAAATGAAGACCCACAGAAAGGAACTTATTATAAGGGAGCATTTATTGATGTTCTCCAAGAATTAGTCGGCAAATATTTTCACGAAAAAGTATTGCAAAATATTAGACTTCTTCTAGATGAAAATAAAATAGAGAAAGATGACCATCTGGTTTTGGATTTAAATGGAAACACTGATATTGGATGGCTAAGGGTAACTTCAAAAGGTTATCAAGTTTTTGATCCATGGTATAAAAAGTTTTGGAATTTTTTCAATAATGATTTTGCTAAAATTTTAAGTGTTATTGCTACAATCCTAGGCATAATAGCAACTTATGTAAGTTTGCAAAAATAGGCTTCGCCAATATTGAGGCCTAGCGGGACTATAGTGCAGGGATAAAAATCGTGGAAGGAAAATAAAAATGAAAAATATGTTAGTTTTTATTGATGATTCAGGCGATGCAGGATTTAAGATCGATAAAGGATCAAGCGGATTTTTTGTGATTAGCGCGGTTATTTTTGACGATAACTTGGAAGCGGAAAAGACAGCTATTGCGGTCAAAGAATTACGCAGGGAGTTATTCAAAAGGGATGATGTAGAATTCAAATTTCACAAATCTAGCCAGGAAATAAGAATAAAATTTCTCGAGTGCGTAAAAAAATATAAATTCCGAGTCAGGTGCCTGATAGTGGATAAGGGTAATATACATAGCCCCGAGCTGAAAGGAAATAAGGATTCTTTTTATAGCTATATAATCAAGACAATGCTCAAATATAGCAATCAGACCATCTTTGACGCAAAAATAAGAATTGATGGAAGCGGGGACAGGATTTTCCGGAGAAGCTTAATTTCTTATCTAAGGAGAGAACTTAACAGCAAGGAGAAAAAAGTACTAAAGAATTGCAAGTTAGTTGATTCGAAAAGTGATAGCCTGATTCAACTGGCAGACATGATCGCTGGAGCAATTCATAGATCATATCAAGAAAATAAGGCTGACCGGGAAATTTATAAAAATATCATCAAAAAGCACATTGAGGATGAATGGAAATTTAAATAACAAAAAACAGCCCCAAGGGGGCCATCTCCGACCACGTTCCTAGACTGGTTGTCCCAGCCACGCCACCGTCCGGCGACAGTTCAGAATACAGGTCTTTGTGCTTATAATACTAGCACATCTCCCGAATATTTCAAGTACTTATCCAGAGTCGGCTAAAAAATGGCTAATATAAGCCAAAAATTATTATTTTTCAAATTTACACTCCTTGTTAGAGCACTTAGCCTTGCCTTTGGCGGCGAAGACCAGAAGCGAGCCACAAGTCGGGCATTTTTCACTGGTCGGCTTGCTCCACAGGGCAAAATCACATTTGGGATAGGCACTGCAGCCATAGAACAGTCGGCCGCGCTTGGATTTCTTTTCGACGATCTCTCCGACTGCGCACTTGGGGCATTTTACTCCGACTTTTTTTTCAAGTCTTTTGATGCCCTTACACTCGGGATAATTTGAGCAACCCAAGAATGTTCCGAACTTACCGCGTTTCACTACCATCGGTGCCCCGCATATTTCACAGATCTCGCCCTTGTTTTCTTCATCAACTTTTTTTTCTGCCTCAGTCTTTTCCGTGTGGCGGCATTCCGGATAATTGGAACAGGCGATAAATTTACCAAAGCGTCCGAATTTCATGATCAGCTCGGCTCCGCAATCAGGGCAAGCGCGTCCGATCTTTTCAACGAAGTCCTCTTTTTTGACTTCCTTAGTTTTCTCTTTCAGATTTTTATGGAAAGGGCCGTAAAAATCCCGGATAACCGGCACCCATTTTTTTCTGCCTTCGGCAATTTCATCGAGGTCTTCTTCCATTTTGGCGGTGAATTTATAATCAACGATTTCCGAGAAGTGTTCCACCAAAAGGTCGGAAACCAACAATCCAATTTCTTCCGGAAAAAGCTTTTTGTTATCGTCCTTGGCCACGTATTTTCTTTCAATGACGGTGGAAATAGTCGGCGCGTAGGTCGAAGGGCGGCCGATGCCGAATTCTTCCAGAACCTTGACCAGCGCCGCCTCGCTGTAGCGGGCGGGGGGTTGGGTGAACTTTTGGGCGGAAAGGACTTTCAATAGTTCGAGAATTTCATTTTCTTCAAGTTCGGGGAGGATATTTTCTGTAACGGGAATCTTGTCGCCATAAACTTTCAAATATCCTGCAAATTTAATCGAGGAACCGTTGGCGCGTAAAGTGTAAAAATCGCTCGAACTTTTTTGTTTGGCTTCGATGTCAACCGTCACGGAATTGAGAACGGCAATGCTCATCTGGCTCGCGATCATTCTTTGCCAAATCAGTTTATACAGACGATATTGATTGGGTTCCAAATAATCTTTCAGTGATTCCGGATCCTTTTCCGGATAAGCCGGCCGAATGGCTTCATGGGCTTCCTGAGCGCCTTTGGATTTAGTCTTGAAAAAACGGGGATTAGCCAGAGCGTATTTAGAACCGAACTTTTCTTCGATAACTTTTCTGGCAGAAAGCATTGATTCCATCGATAAATTAACCGAGTCAGTCCTCATATAAGTGATGAGACCGGTCGGTCCGCCGGGACCGATATTGACGCCCTCATAAAGCTGCTGGGCGATGACCATGGTTTGCTTGGAGCTGAAGCCGAGCTTGTTGTTGGCATCCTGTTGCAGAGTAGAAGTGGTATAAGCAGGTCCTGGAGTTTTTTGCAGCTCCTTTTTTACCACGCTTAAAGTCTGGTAATCGGCTTTTTCCAAAAATTTTACGATTTTTTCAGCTTGGCCGTTGTTTTTTATTCCCATCTTGCCCAAACTTTTTTCTTTCTCCTTGATGAGTCTGGCCTCAAATTCCTGGGCGCTTGAAGCGGAATTTTTGAGGAGAGCGCCGATGGACCAATATTCTTCTGGTTTAAAGTTTTTAATTTCTCTCTCCCGTTCGACAATGAGCCGGAGTGCTACGGATTGCACCCGTCCGGCGGAAAGTCCCCGGCGGATTTTTTTCCAGAGAAAAGGCGAAAGCTCATAGCCAACCAGACGGTCAAGAACCCGTCGGGCCTGCTGGGCATCCACCAGATTTAGGTCTATTTTGCGAGGATTATCCAATGCATGCTCGATAGCTTTCTTTGTAATCTCATGAAAGACTATGCGGCTAAATTTTGAATTTTGAATTTTGAATTTTGAATTTTGTTTGGAAATTGGAAATTGGGATTTGGAAATTACCAAGCCCAAGGCTTGGGCTAAGTGCCAAGAAATAGCCTCTCCTTCCCGGTCCTCGTCGGTAGCCAGAATTATCTTATCCGCTTTTTGCGCCAGTTTCTTGAGCTCGGCCACTCTTTTTTCAGCCGCGGCTGGAATTATATACTTGGGTTCAAAGTCATGCTCAATATCGATACCCATTTCTTTTTTGGGCAGATCACGGATGTGGCCATAAGAAGACTTGACCGTGTAGGTGCGGCCCAAGAATTTGGAAATAGTCTTGGCTTTGGTCGGGGATTCTACTATTACAAGCTTCATAAAACGGAAATTTTAAAGTCTAAATTCTAAATTTTAAATGAAATCAAAATGATTAAATTTTAAAAATTTTATTAATTTAGTAATTTGAAATTGATTTAAAATTTAAAATTAGAAATTTAAAATTATAATAAAATATAATTCTGTCCGCCGATATTTTTCGCCCAGCCTTTTATTTCCATGAGCGAGAGGGTAGAAGCGGCAGACGCTGTTCCCAGTTTAGATATTTTTGAGATATTGTCAATGTGGAGCGGCTCACTCCCTAAAATTTTGAGTAAAATTTCTTCTTCTTTGGAAGTCGGAATTTTCGCGGCCAGTGGAGCCTTATTTTCTTCTCTGCCTAAATTAAGTTCTTCCAAGATATCTTTTACACTGGTTACGATTTTCGCGCCTTTTTTGATCAAATTATTTGTGCCGATTGATTGCAAAGAAAAAATTGGACCCGGCACGGCAAAAACATCACGGTTATTTTCGAGAGCCATTTCAGCAGTGATAAGTGCGCCGCTTTTTTCTCCGGCCTCCACGACCACTGTTCCCAAAGATAATCCTGCGATGATCCGGTTGCGGGCGGGGAAAGTCAGCGGACCGGCGGAAGTTTCCAGCGGATATTCACTGAGGAGCAATCCGTTCTCCAAAATGTCCCGGGACAAATTGAAATTGTTGCGCGGGTAAATATTGGCGTCATCCAAACTGTTGCCGAGCACGGCAATGGTTTTTCCGCCGGCATTGAGCGCTCCGCGATGGGCAAAAGTGTCAATGCCAAGCGCCATGCCGCTCACAACGATCATTCCGGCGTTGGCCAAATCACGAGCGAGCGTCTGGGCTGCTTGCGCGCCGTAGGAAGTATATTTTCTTGAGCCGACAATAGAAAGCATTGGGGCAGTTTCTGCTAACAAAGAGGCGTCTCCCTTCATATATATAATGTAGGGCGGATTGACGCTTTCTTTTAAAAGACTGGGATAAGATGGATCCGGCAGAGTTATCATTTGAATGTTTTCTTTTTCCAGCCTTTGCCATTCGGCCTCCGGATCAATAGCGGATCTTTCTGCAAGCACTTTTTCAATCAGGACCTCTCCGATTTTAGCGGCTCTGAGTTCTTTTGATCCGGCGCGCCAAATTTTTTCAGGTGAAGCAAAAAAATTAAAAAGCAATTTGAACTTCTGTGGTCCGAGAC
Organism: Candidatus Moranbacteria bacterium CG_4_9_14_3_um_filter_42_9; assembly: GCA_002790635.1. Classification (GTDB taxonomy): domain Bacteria; phylum Patescibacteriota; class Minisyncoccia; order Moranbacterales; family UBA2206; genus UM-FILTER-42-9. The sequence continues at coordinate 64 of PFVN01000037.1, read as the reverse complement.
CGGATATTTTGTTGAGGGCGTTTAAATATTTCATAAATATTTCCCCCTGTATAAAAGGGGGATT
>PFVN01000068.1 GCA_002790635.1 Candidatus Moranbacteria bacterium CG_4_9_14_3_um_filter_42_9 | reverse complement strand
GCAACCTCAAGCAACTGTACATTGCCGAGTCAGAAAAATACGCCCATGTTACTTATTTTTTGAACGGGGGTTATGCCGATCCGGTCGGGGGCGAGGATCGCGTCATGATAAAATCTCCGGTAGTTGACAGTTATGCAAAAATTCCTGAGATGGCCGCGGAAGCACTGACCCAAAGTGTCATAAAAAATATCAAAAGCAATGTCTATGATTTCATTGCAATGAATTATGCTAATGCGGATATGGTGGGACACACCGGCAATCTCAAGGCCGCGGTTAAGGCAGTTGAATTCTTGGATTCTCAGATCAAAGTTTTGTGCCAGGAGGTCTTAAAAAAGAAGGGAAGCATCATCATTACGGCTGATCACGGAAACGCGGAAGACATGATTGATTTAAGGACTGGCCAGACCAATACCTTTCATTCCAAAAATCCAGTGCCGCTTCTGGTGGTTGGAGAAAAGTTCAAGGATAAAAAAATGCAAAAAGGCTTATTGGGAAACATCGCGCCGACGATCTTGGATATGCTCGGCCTGGAAAAACCGGCGAATATGAGTAAAAAATCATTATTGAAATAATTTTAAAAATAAAGAAAATAAATGAATAAAAAAATGCCGCCCCTGGGGCGGTCCGCCGCAGGTGGAGAAAAAGTAATTTGTATCGGCTCGGCTTGTAAGGATATATTCTTTCCGACCAGCGAGGGAATAATTACGGAAACCCCAAACGATCTTTTGAGTCAGAAAAAAATAACCTTTGAGCTCGGGGCGAAGTATAAAATCGAAAACCGCTTTGAATCTCTGGGCGGAGTAGCCGCCAATGTCGCGTCGGGTCTCGCTCGCCTCGGAGTAAATTGCGCTTGCTATTCTCACATCGGAGATGATGATATGGCGGAGTGGATAAAACAGAAACTCAAAAAAAGCGGGGTTGGCACCGAGCTCATCAGTCACGAAAAAGATTCTCCGAGCGACTTGTCAGCCATTGTGGTGGATACAAAATCCGGTGATCGCGTAATCTTTTCCAATCAAAAAGCCAATAGCTATATGGAAATCATTCCGGAAAAACTAAAAGATACTGAGTGGTTTTACATTGGAGATCTCCACGGCAATTGGGAAGAAGATGTCGATATGATAATTAGGACTGCCGGAGAAAACAACATTAAAATTGCCAACAATCCGCGCCAATCCAACATTCATGATAATGTCAAAAAAATAATTGAGATAATCAAATTAAGCCATTTGGTTTTTCTCAATAAGGATGAATCGATTGAAATTCTAAACGGGTTAGGAGAACAATTTTCCGAGCCAGAGCTGAATGACGAAACTTTCCTGATAAAAAAAATAAAAGAACTTGGTCCGAAGGCAGTGGCGCTGACTGACGGGATTCGCGGGGCTTGGGGATATGATGGAAAAAACCTGTTTCACATTCTGGCAATTGAAGACAATCCGGTCGACACTACGGGCGCCGGCGACGCATTCGCTTCAGGATTTTTTGCGGCGTTTGTTAAAGCAAAAACACTGGACGAATGTTTGAAATGGGGCGCGGCAAATGCTGGAAATTCCGTCAAATTTTTCGGTGGAACAGAGGGTCTTTTATGGGAAAAACAAATCGAGGAAAAAATCGGTTCCCTTCAAACCCAAACTCTATAATTAAATTATTTTTTAAATATGCATAAACTGGAAAAACTTTTTAATCCGCAGTCCATTGCCATTGTTGGCGCTTCCGCAGAGGAGGGGAAAGTCGGTCAGGTGATAACCAAAAATATCACTGCGCTGGGCTATGCCGGAGAAGTTTTTCTGGTCAATCCAAACCGCGCGGAAATTTTGGGCAGAAAATGCTACACAAGCTTAATGGATATTGACGAAGAGGTTGATCTGGCAATTATCGCGATTCCGGCCAAGTTTGTAAATTCGACGATAAAAGAAAGCGCGGGTAAGATCAAAAATTTTGCCATAATTTCCGCCGGATTTTCCGAGACCAATGAAGAGGGAAAAATCAGAGAGGAGGAATTGAGCAAGATCGCCAAGGAAAAAAACCTGAATATTCTTGGTCCAAATTGCTTGGGCTTCATAATCCCCCGTCTTAGGCTCAACGCATCCTTTGCGGGCGGAATGCCGGATGCGGGGAATATTTCTTTTATTTCACAATCCGGGGCGCTAGCGGTAGCCACGATGGATAATGCTAAAAGCCAGGAGATAAAATTTTCCAATGTGATTTCCATCGGCAATAAAATGCAAATTGACGAAGCGGATCTGCTGGAATATCTGGATTCGGATGAAAATACCAAAATAATCGGAATGTATCTGGAAGGAATAAAAAATGGCCCGCGTTTTATGGAGACGGCTCGCAAAGTTTCCGCGCATAAACCGATAGTTGTTTTGAAGGCAGGCCGATCGGAAAAAACTCAAAAGGCCATAGCATCTCATACCGGAGCCTTAGCCGGCAGTGATTTGATTATGAACGCGCTTTTTGAAAAAACCGGGATTTTGCGCGCGGACAATTTTGAGGATTTTTACAGTTTAGTTAATTTAATTTCTCGGACTGAAATTCCGGAAAATAATAAGATCGCCATCATTACCAATGCCGGCGGTCCGGGTGTTTTGACGGCGGATGCCTTGGAAGGCAAGGAGATAAAACTTGGAGATTTTAGCTCCGAAACCAAGCGGGAGCTGAGTGAATTTTTGCCCGAAGAATCATCCGTGGAAAATCCGGTAGATTTGTTGGGCGATGCGATGGAAGATCGTTACCGGAAAGTTTTGGAAATAATCAGCCGAGAAAAAGAAATTGGAACGCTGGTTTGCGTCCTGACTCCGCAAGACCAAACCCCGGTCGCAAAAATTGCCCAAGTGCTGATTGATTTTAAAAAAAGTTCGAACCGAAATGTCATAGCCATTTTTATCGGCGGCAATCGGGTAAAGGAATCGGTCATAACTCTTGAGAAAAATGACATTCCCAATTTTTCTTTTCCGGATCAGGGAATAAATGTGCTGGATAAATATTATAAATGGAGCCGCTTCAAAAATAAATTGGTTGAAAAGGGCTCAAAAAGCGATTCGGATCGCCAAGAAAAAGTGGCGGCAATTGTGCAGAAAGCCAAGGTAGCCGGGCGTCAGGCGCTTCTTTTTCTCGAAGCCAGCCAAGTTTTGAATTTATACGGCATAAAAACGATTGAAACAAAAATTATTAATACAGGCGGCCAAAACATTTCTGGCACATCATTTCCGGTTGTGATGAAGGTCGACAGTGATAAGGTTTTGCACAAAACTGATCGTCAAGGCGTCATCCTCGATATTAGAAATAAAGAAGATCTAGTCATGGCCTTGAAAAAACTGGCTAGCAATTTTCCGGGAGAAAATTTAATCATTCAGCCGATGGTAGAAAGGCAGACCGAGCTGATAATCGGGATAAAACAAGATGCGACAGTCAGGTCTATTTTGATCTACGGCTTGGGCGGAATTTATACGGAAATATTTAAGATGGTCAATTTTCTGATTCCACCGCTTAGCCTGGAGGATATAAAAGCTTCTTTGCACCAGGGTAATTTGGGATTTCTGTTTAAGGAAACGCGGGGGCAAAAGCCATATAATTTGGATGAATTGGCGGAAATTTTGCAAAAAATTGCGCAATTGAGCCAAGAAGCAAAAGAGATTAGGGAGCTTGATATCAATCCCTTGCTTATTTATAATGATAGCAGAGAAGGGTTGGCCATAGATGTAAAAATACTAATTTAAATAAATTTTAAAAATATGGGAGACAAAAAAATAAAAATTCTTATTGTAGATGACGATGACAGTATTCGCGAAATGTATGCGGAAGTTTTTAGCGGGGCGGGATTTGAAGTTATGGAGGCTATCGACGGTCTGGATGGTCTGGACAAGGCTACTAAAGATCTACCTGACGTTGTTTTTTCCGGAATCATTATGCCGAGAATGGACGGATTCAGCCTGATGGAGGCGCTCAAAAAAAACGTTGTGACAGGCAACATACCGGTTATCATTTCTTCGCATATGGGGCGCGAGGAAGATCAAAAGAAGGCGCGGGAATTGGGAGCAAAGGATTTCATCATTACCGGTTATTACACGCCACGCGAGATAGTCAATCGGGTTAAAGATCTATTCGCGGAAAATGAATACCGGTTAAGAATTTACCCGGATGTTTTGGATGCGAAAAAAATGGTTGAGGAAATGAGAATGGGGGCGGAACTAAAATGCAAATATTGCGGAGCCGATCTGGTCCTAGCCATCAAGCCGACCGACATCAAAAATCATATTTTCTCCTCAAAATTTATTTGTTCTCAATGCAAAAAGCAGAATTAATTTTGTCCAAATTAACGCGGCACTAAATTCAAAGCGAGGTGTTTTACTCCGGTGGAAGTTGAGAGATAAAAACTTCTAATGAGGCCCACCTCGCTTTCAGTTAAAAAATGGAAAAAAGATGGAAAATAAAAAGCGCTTCGCAATCAGATTCTGAGATAGTGGATTGTCAGAAAACACTGACCGAAAAAGGAAAAAAAGTCAGCTCGGTAATTTTACAGCTGCTCAAAAATCGGGGAATTGTAAGTGAGAAAGAAATTGACGGATTTTTCAGTTTTGATTATGAAAACGATATCCATGACCCCTTTTTGTTTGCAGATATGAATAAGGCCGTTTCGCGCATAATTGAGGCTCAAGAAAAAAAAGAAAAAATTGCCGTGTTTGGCGACTATGATGCTGACGGAGTGACTGCGACCGCCCTGATGGCCCAAACATTAGAAGCGCTTGGTTTCAGCGGAGTGCATATATACATTCCAGATCGGCAGATTGAGGGTTATGGCATGAATTATGACGCGGTGGATTTTTTGGCAAAAAAAGGGGTCAAACTCGTGATAACTGTTGATTGTGGAATAACCGGAATCGAGGAAGTGGCGCGGGCAAAAAAAGCCGGGATGGACGTGATCATAACCGACCATCATCACGTACCGAACAGATTGCCGGAAGCGCTGGCGATTATCAATCCCCATCTGGAAAATTCTGCGTATCCATTCTGCGATCTTTCCGGGGTGGGTACGGCCTTCAAACTGGCCGATGCTCTTTATCGGAAAATAAAACCAAAGGAGAAAGAACAGTTGAAATGGCTGCTGGATCTGGTGGCGATCGGAACCATCGCCGACTGCGTACCGCTTTTGGGCGAAAACAGGATCTTGACTAAGTATGGGCTCATCGTTCTTTCAAAAACGAAGCGGATAGGTTTTTTGGAGATGTTCAAGGTCGGCCGTATCGCCATTGACGAGAATAATCTGCCCGACACCCAAAAAGTGGCCTTCCAGATATCACCGCGGATCAATGCCGCCGGTCGGATGGACCATGCCAGCATCTCCTTCAATCTAATTATGGAAAAAGAGCAGACTAGGGCCAGGGAACTGGCGCTTGAAGTTGAGGATACAAATCAAAGCCGGCAGAAAATTACCGGAGAAATTGTCCGGGGAGTTCGGGCGCTGGCTGAAAATTCTTTTAAGGATAAAAAACTTATTTTTGCCGCGAACATTCACTGGAGGGTGGGAATCCTCGGGTTGATTGCGGGAAAAATTGCCGATGAATTCAGAAAACCAACAGCCATTTTTCAAAAGCAGGATACGGAATTTGTCGGGTCGCTCAGAAGCATCCCCCAAGTGAATATCATTGAAGCGCTTGAAAAATGTTCGGAACTGTTAGTAAAATTCGGTGGACACGCGCAAGCAGCCGGGGTCCGGGTGGCGCATGATAAAATGGAAAAGTTTTATGAAAAGTTAGACGGGATAATCGAGCGCGAACTTTCCGGCAAGGACATAAGTCCGGAAATTGAAATTGACATGGAAATCAAATTGCAGGACATCAGTTGGGATATGATAGCTGATATAAAAAAAATGGAGCCGTTTGGAGAGGGAAACAGCGAGCCTGTTTTTTTGGCTAAGGATGCTGTAGTTGAAGGAATAAAGATTGTTGGTAACGGGAACAAGCATATCAAGCTAACATTACGGGCAAATTCGGGCGGACCGAAAATTTTTGAGGCGATCGGGTTCGGAATGGGAGAAAAGTTTTCCTCTTTGAAACCAGGCGATGTCATTCAGATGGTATTCAACCTTCAGGAAGATGAATGGAACGGGAGCAAAAAAATGCAGATGAAAATAATTGATCTCAAGCTGCAAACGGTGTGACAAAAAAGTTGTAATTGAGCCCCTTTTTTGGTATAATAAGGCCATGCATAAAAAAATAACCATGTTTACCGATGGGGGATCGCGCAACAACCCGGGTCCCGCAGCGGTCGGTGTTTATATTGAAACACTGGGAAAGAAATACGCCGAATATATTGGAGAAAAAACCAACAATGAGGCTGAATATGAAGCTCTGATTTTCGGATTAAAAAAGATCAAGGCGAATATCGGAAAGGGCGAGGCCAAAAAATCAGAAGTGGAATGCTTTCTGGACAGTGAGCTGGTGGTGAAGCAGCTCAGGCACGAATATAAGTTAAGTGAGAACCATATCCAAAAATTATTCTTGCAAGTCTGGAATCTGATGCTTGATTTTAGCTCGGTGAGGTTTTATCATATACCAAGGGAAAGGAACAACATGGCGGACGCACTGGTCAATAAAGCTCTGGATGACAGTGAAAAACAAGGAAACCTAATTTAAATTTTAAAGGCTAAATTTAAAATTTTAAATCAAATCTAAATGCTTAAATTCTAAAACTTTAATCATTTGGAAATTTAAAATTAATTTAAAATTTATAATTTAAAATTGAAAATTATAATCCATAATTAATTTATGTCCAAGAATAAAAAACGCATTATATGGATCATTATCATTCTTGCTGTTGCGGCTGGTGGCTATTTTTATTTTTCCGGCAAAAAAACCACAACCGAATACACGACCGCCGAGGTGGTTCGCGGAAACCTGCCACAGACGGTTTCAGCGACCGGCACGATCAATCCGGACAGGAAATACGAACTGGCATTTAAAGCGACTGGAAAAGTTATCGAAATGAATGTGGATGTAGGTGATGCGGTTTCAAAAGGTCAAAGGCTGGCAAAAATAGACGAAGGAACATTGCTTTCTCAATTACGCCAAGCGGAAGCGGAAGTTAAATTTCAAAAAAATACCCTGGATAATATGAAAAGGCAGAAAAGCACTTATACAAAAAATCAGGTCGACGCTCAACGCGCTCGGGTTTTGGGAGCGCAAGCCGGAGTGGATGTAATCCGCGACCAAATCGAAGATACGATTATTTATTCTCCGATTGATGGAATAGTTTTGAAGCGCTTCGCCAATGTCGGCGACACGACTTTTGTTAACGCGGCTCGGAGCACTTCAATTTTAACCGTTGCCTCCAGGGGAAATCTTGTAATAGAATCCAATATCCCAGAGTCCGACATTACCAAAATCGGTCTCGGTAAAAAGGCAACTGTGACATTTGACGCCTTAACATCGGATGATACATACAAAGCGGAAATCTCGGAAATTGATCCAGATTCTACGGTTATTCAGGACGTAGTCTATTACGGCATCAAATTAAAAATTACCGATATCGATTCGCGCTTTATGCCAGGGATGAGCGCCAATATTGATATCCGCACAGCTGAGCAAGAAAATGTTATTCTGGTTCCTCTTCGCGCAGTCCAGACTGAGGGAAATCAGAAAATTGTGGAAATTCTCAATTCTGATGGAGTTGGCGTGACTAAAGTGAAAATCGAAACCGGACTGGAAGGGGATGAGGGGATGGTTGAAGTGAGGTCAGGATTGAAAGAGGGACAAAAGGTCGTGACTTTTACGAAAAATCTATAGATTTTTCGTAAAAAGTAAAAAATTAAAAGTAAAAAATCAAAATTTTGGTGTCCCGCCAGGCGGGACGACTTTTTATGCCTAATCTGATTGAAGTTAAAAATCTTTGCAAAACATACGACAACGAAGGCGTCCAGACACGGGCGGTCTGCGGCGTCACTTTTGATGTTAAAAAAGGCGAATTCATTGCGATTATGGGACCGTCGGGATCCGGAAAATCGACCCTGATGCAGATACTTGGGTTTTTGGATCGGCCGACGGATGGCGATTATGTTTTTGACGGCAAAGACACTTTCCAGTTCACGGACGATCGATTGGCCAAGATCCGCAACAGAAAAGTCGGATTTGTCTTTCAGGCTTTCAACCTGCTGCCGCGGACGAGCGTTTTTGAAAACATTGAATTGCCTTTGCTTTACGACGAGAAGAAAGAAAAAAAAGAAGAAAATGGTAAAAAAGTTATGAACGCCTTGCGTTCGGTTTTTATGGAACACCGGGCCGAATATCTATCCAACCAGCTGTCAGGCGGAGAAAAACAGCGGGTGGCGATCGCCCGCGCCTTGGTCAATGATCCGGAAGTTATTTTTGCCGACGAGCCGACCGGCAACCTAGATTCAAAATCCGGAATCCAGGTGATGAAAATACTCCAAAAACTTAACGATGAGGGTCACACGATAATTTTAGTAACGCATGAAACTTTCACCGCAGAACATGCCAAAAGGGTTTTGCAGATGAAGGACGGAGCGCTGGTTTCTGACGAGCCGGTAAAAAACAGACGCTACGCAAAAGACGGAGAAATACTTAAATAAAATCCAAAATATCAAGTTCAAATTTCAAATGAAGTTAAAAATTAAAAGTTTAAAAATTTTGGTTTTAGATTCGATTTGATATTTGGATTTTAAGACTTAGGCCTAAAGAACATGCGCTTTACCGATCCCATAAAAATTTCATACAAGAACATCTTGGCGGCAAAGTGGCGCTCTTTTTTAACTATGCTCGGAATCATCATTGGAGTAGCCTCGGTAATAATCGTGATGGCCGTCGGGGCCGGCGCTCAATCTTTGATTCTCAATGAAGTGCAAAGCATCGGTTCCAATCTGATTGGCGTCCTGCCGGGAGCCTCGGACGAAAAGGGTCCGCCAGCCTCCGTCTTCGGAGTTGTCGTGACGACCTTAAAATACGAAGATCTTCAGGCGCTACTCAAGAAAAAAAATGCACCTCATATTACTGCTGGTGCCGGATATATCACCGGATCAGCGATAATTAATTATAAAGAAAAAAGTTTTGCTTCAAGCTTTCAGGGGATAAGCTCAGATCTGCCCAATGTTGAAAAAATA
>PFVN01000074.1:1113-9076 GCA_002790635.1 Candidatus Moranbacteria bacterium CG_4_9_14_3_um_filter_42_9 | reverse complement strand
AGCCAATGAGAATACTTTTTATCTGCGGGCGGTGGATAATGCCGGCAATGTTTCAACCGCCATCAGCGAAGATTATTATTGGTCGGGCGGTGCGGCTTCTCCGCCGGAAAACTTGTCAGTCGTTCCCGCGGACGAAGAAAACACCGACAACTCCTTTACCTTTACCTGGGACTTGCCATCTTCTTTTGCCGGCGAAGCCGCCAATCTGAAATACTATTATTCTATCAATGTCCTGCCGACCGCTTACAACACCATTGAGACCACCGCGCGAGCGGCGGGTCCGGGACCATTTGCGACCCAGTATGGGGAAAATACCTTTTATGTTGTGGCCCTGAACGACGGCGGCGTGAAAACCAATCCGACCGACATTGATTGGGATAATCCGGCCGAAGTGGATTTCTACGCCAAAACCACCGCTCCGGGAGCGCCGCTTAATACTTCAATTTTCGACACTTCTGATCGGGAAAACGCGGAATATAGCGTAGCGGTCAAATGGAGCGCGCCGGAAGGATTGAATAGTGGAAATTTCGCCGGCTATGTCATTTATCGGTCGCTGGACGACATTACATTTACCGAAGTTGCGACCACGACCGGCACGGCTTATGTGGATTCGGAATTAGAGAGCCAACTTTACTACTATTACGTCAAAGCCAAGGACAAGACCAATAACTATTCCATCGCTTCCACCACGGTAAGCATCACTCCGACTGGCCGTTACACCAGTCCGCCGACCATCGTGAGTTTGCCGAAGCTGACGCTCCAGTCCTATTTGATGACGGCGGCTTGGTCCACCAACCGCATGGCTAGCTCTTTTGTGGAATTTGGAAAAACGGTAGCGCTCGGCGAAACCAACGGACAGGTGGACAGCGTAACGGACCACTCGGTGGCTGTGACAGGACTCAGTGCCGGGACAAAATATTTTTACCGCGTCAAATTCATCGATCCAGACGGCAATATTGGCACCTCGGAAATTGATAATTTCACCACCTTGCCGCCGCCGGTCATTTCCGAAGTGACAGTTTCTGATATATTATTAGAGAGTGCGGTGGTTTCCTGGAAGACCAACACCAGCGCGACCTGCACGCTGAAATCGGGATCCAATTCCATCGAAGAAACTTCTGGCGGATCTAACCACATCCAAAAAATCACCGGGTTGCAGGCGACGACGATCTATAGCGTTCAAATCGACTGTCTAGATGAGGATTTGAATTCGTTTTCTTCCGATGAATATAGTTTTACCACGCCGCAAAAGCCGGTGGCTACGGAAGTGACCGTGCAAAATAAGGAAAACGTGGATGAGCCGACTATTACCATTGCTTATAAAACCAATGTACCGACAACTACTTTAGTTTATTATCAAAATGGTTCCATGCCCGATAATAAAGAGGTCTTCGAACAGGAACTGAAAAGTGAACACCAAATTGAGATCGGCGGGCTGAGCCCGAAAGCCGAATATACCCTGACCATCAAGGGCGCGGACGGCAATGGTATCAATCTAGATCCAGCGGAACAGAAAATAACTACTCGCTCGGATTCGCGGCCCCCGAAAATAGTCACCAATCGGGCGATTGGGCGGGTGATCGGACGCGGCAACAACTCGCAAGCCAATATTTATATCAAAATTGAAACGGATGAAGTTACCACGATCAAAGCCAAGTATTCTATCGGAGTGACTGCCAACTTGGAACAGGCTACCGCTGAAGATCCGCTCAACACATACCACTTGATAACCATTCCGGCGGATCCGGGCCAAGTATATAGCTATCAGGCGGAAGCTTATGATGCGGCCGGTAACTTGACCAAAACCGAAATTATCACGGTCATCGTCGAAAATGCCAAGGCCAACGCCACTGAAGTCATTGCGGGAACTTTCTCTAATCGTTTCGGCTGGGTAGCAAATTTATGGAATCGACCAACAACACAATAATAAAAGTCGCAGGCGTGAAAAAAGGCTTTACGGTCGGGAGTCGTATCTTGCCGATTCTTTATGGCATTGATTTTGAAATTCAGAAAGGCGAGTTTGCTCTGCTCATCGGTCCTTCCGGTTGCGGCAAGTCAACACTCCTCCACATCATTTACGGTTTGGAAGAACCCAGCGAAGGGAAAATAATCATGGATAATCATGACATCTGGTCTTATACTAAAGATTGGCGAGCCGATTTTCGCAACAAAAACATCGGCTTTATTCCTCAGCAGCCGTTCTGGATAAAATCGCTGAGCGTTCTGGAAAACATCGCGATCCCGGCGGTCATTTCCGGCAAATCATTTCATTCAGCTCTGCCCAAAGCCGCCGAACTTATTGAGTTGGTTGGGATGAAAGAATGGGCCGATCATCGTCCCTATGATTTGTCCGGCGGCCAGCAGCAAAGAATTGCTTTGGCCAGAGCTTTGCTTTTGGATCCACACATCATCATTGCGGACGAGCCGACCGGAAACTTGGACCAAAAAGCGGGCGAGGAACTGATGAATCTCTTGTCCGATATCAACAAAAAATTCGCACTTACCATTCTGATGGTGACCCACAATCATGAACAATATAAATACGGTTCTCGGATCATCAGTATGCTCGACGGAAAAATGATTTCCAACGAGTTACAGAAAAATTAATATTTTTATGTGGTTTGAAAAAATAAAAGAAAAAACAAAAAACCTTTCCGCGCGCTTAGCCAACCAGAAAAAGGAAGGCAAAATCAGCCAAATGCGGATGTCAGTCATTTTACTCATGAGCTTTCGCAACATCGCGGTCAACAAAACCCGGTCGCTTTTGACGATCGGCGGAGTGGCGATTGGGCTCGGCATCATCACGCTCCTCATCTCCATCGGGTTCGGCGTGCAGGAAATGGTGGTTCGGGAAATAACCAAAAACAATCCTGATAACATCATCAATGTCGGCAACGGGAATCTGGAAAACTTCATTGTGCTCAACGACGAAGTCATCGAGAAGATAAAAAATATTGACGGAGTGGCGCGCGTAGAAAGAACGGTGGATGTGGGTGGGAAATTTTATAACAACGATTCTCAAGTTGATGCGGTACTCTATGGGGTAACCAAGGCCTACATGGGCATGGCCAATCTACACTTAAGCTATGGCAATCTGGATTTTTCCGATGAAGAAGAGATGGTTTTAATTACACCCAAACTGGCCAATCTGCTCGGTTTCAACAATCCGGCCGAGGCGATCGGAGCCGAAATTGAATATTCGGCGGTTGTCTCCAAAGATTTAGTGGATGAAAACTTAGAACGCGAAAGTCCGGAAAAAGAAAAAATAACCATCGCCGGTATCGTCAATGATGATGCTAACAAAAATTCTTCGATCCTTGCCTATGCAATGCAGGAACATTTGAAAAAACATTTTGGAATCGTCGCCGGTCAAGCGGGAAAAGTTGAAATTAAAAGTGGAGCCGATATTGAGACGGTGAGATCCCAAATTGAACAGCAGGGCCTGACGACCGAAAGCGTTGTCGACATTGTCAAAGATATCGATTCATTTTTCAGCCTGATCCGCATTGTGATGGTAATTTTTGGCACCATCATCATGTCTATTTCAGCCATGGGCATGCTCAACACCTTGAGCGTTTCGCTACTGCAAAGAACCCGGGAAGTGGGGATCTTGAAAGCGCTGGGAGCCAAAAGAAAAGATGTCTTCAAGATGTTTATTCTGGAGGCGGCCATCATCAGCTTCACTGGCGGAATCATCGGCTTGGCGGGTGGCTATGGATTGGCCAGGTTGATCAATTTTATTTTTAATACGCTGGCCGTGAAGAGAGGCATCGACCCGACCAGTTTTGTGGAGATTCCCTACTATTTCATAATGGCGCTGGTGGCCTTTATCGCGGTGCTGGGATTCTCTACCGGTATTATGCCGGCTAGCCGGGCTTCCCGGACGCACGCGCTGGACGCTTTGCGCTATGAATAAAATAATAAAGTATGGCTTTCCATCCGTCTTGTTTTCAACAAAAAACAAAAAACCCCGTTAAGGCGGGGCTTTTTTTAATTTATCTCTTATACTTCGATAACCACTGGAAGAACCATAGGTCTCCTTTGGGTTTTTTGGTAGAGAAAAGAACCGACCGCATCACGGATGTTGTTTTTCACATAATCCCAGTTGATGGCCTGATCCGCGGAAGTTTTTTTGGCGACAACCTCCTCCACTTTTTTCTTAGTGGCGTTCACCAAGTCAAAGTTTTCTTTGACGAAAATGAAACCGCGGGAAGTCACTTGGGGCTTGCCGATGATTTTTTTCGTTTTGCTGTCGATGATGACGGTGATGACAAACATACCGTCTTCGGACAAAACTTGGCGGTCGCGGAGGACCACCTGTCCGATGTCGCCCACCCCCAAGCCGTCTACCATCACATAGCTGGTATCAACTTTTTTGGGAAGCAAAACGGCTTTGTTGTTTTTAAATTCCAGTTGCGATCCGTTGTCCAAAACAAAAATGTTTTCTTTTTTAAAGCCGATTTTCAGCGCAAGCTTTTCTGCCTCTTTCAGCATATAATAATTGGCGTAAACTGGTAGAAAGAAATCCGGGCGAATCTGGCGCAGGATGTCCTGAATATCTTGTGCACTACAGTGACCGCTCGTGTGCACATCCAAAATGTCGCTGTGGATCACATTGTCACATTTACGATATAAATTGTCTTTCAACCTTTGAATGGTGCGCTCATTACCGGGTATCACAGACGAGGAGAAAATGATGGTATCCTTTTTTTGAATTTTTATATGGCGATGTTCATCATTGACGATGCGTGACAGAACGGCATTGCCTTCGCCCTGCGCTCCGGTGCAGATAATGACAATCCGGTCGGGCGGGTATTTGTGAATATCCGAAACCGGAATCAGTGTTTCTTTGTGCATCTTGATGTAGCCCAATTCTTTGGCAATCTCCACATTCATTTTCATGCTATAGCCGTCCAGGGCCAGTTTTTTTCCGATTTTTTCGGCGTATTCCAGAATATGGCCAATTCTTTTGATTTGCGAAGAAAAAGTTCCGATAATAATTTTACCGGTGGCTTCACTGATCAATTTGTCCAAATTGTAATACATTTCTTTTTCGGTTGTGCGGCTGGGCTTAGTGACAATCGCACCCAAACTTTCCAGCATCAAAATTCGCGGACTGGGCAATTTTGCCAGGTGAGTGTAGGTCACGAGGCTTTTGCCGGCAGCATCTTTCTCCATCGTCCAGTCGCCCGGATGGATAACTGTTCCTTGCGGAGTTTTGATGATGACTCCAATCGCGTCCATAATGGAATGTTCAACTTCAAAAAATTCAATTTTAAAGTTACCCAGGGTTATTTTATCCGAAACGGAATTGACCCGGATAGTTTTGAGCGTTCGAGCCGAGCCTTTTTCAAAATCTTCCATTTTCTTTTTTACCATCGCCAAGGTCATATCGCGTCCAACAATCGGGGGATTACCCAGCTTATTCAGCAGAATGGGAGCCGCGCCGATATGGTCAAGATGGCCGTGGCTCAAAATCACTCCGCGGATATTTTTTTCTTTGCCATTCAGATAGCTGATGTTGGGAACGATATAATCAATTCCTGGCATATCTTCTTCCGGAAATTGAATGCCCATATCCAAAACGATGATGTCTCCCGCGTATTCAAAAACGGTCATATTGCGGCCGACTTCTTCATTTCCTCCCAGCGGAGTGATGCGCAGATTTTCTTTTGAATAAACTGTACTGGCCCTTTGTTTGGTCTCGGACGATTTCGCTGTTGCCGGCGGAACCATCTTGAATTGAATCGATTGCGACTTCGCGGAAGCCGATTTGGTCTGTACAAAACGCCGGCCAGTGGCAGTTGTTCGAGGTCTAGCAAAGCGAATTGAATCAACGCGCCTGGGCTGAGAATTTTGCGGGCTACGTGAATAGCCGGCAGGTGTTTTAGCCGGTCCGGGTGAATTTGGACGAGCCAAAAATCCGGAAGCAGCTGTTTTTCTAAACATAGTTTTTTGTTTGTGACAATTCTAAGAATTGTCGATTAGGAAAATTAAAAGTAAAGTGGTCAAAGAAGTTAATATTTTTGCGCTATAAAATAAAGTAAAAAGGATCGCAGGCTATCTTGAAGATAAAAGTGTAAAAAAGCTAAGTTTAGAAAACTTGGCCAAAGCAAAGGTAATTGAAGAAGCGGTATAGTTTATAAAGTCTACTCCTTTTTAGTCGATTTGTCAAGGGTGTGGGTTAGCAAATATTGTAAGACGGCTGATTTAAGCCAATTGTTTTTTTAAATCTTCTACTATATCAACCGGTGTCGGATCTTGGCCGTATTCGAGGGCGAGGTGATAGGATACCCAATCGCCCAGAAGCAGGTTGTTGAAAATGGTATTTAAAACAGAGGATTTTTCCATTTCAACAAGCGTTGTTTTTGTGCCTTTTTTCTTGAGCAGTTCGGCGGTTATTTTCATGCGCTTGATGTTTTGCGGATGATCGTTCGGGTCAAGCAATGTTATGATGTGAAATTTTCCTTGTGGCAGTGTCCAGCCGACCATTTCGTTGTGATTGAGTTCCGGATAAAAATTATAAAAAGCCGGAGTCTTGGCATTTTCGTTGATTTTAATCTTCCAAATCAATGCCAACGCAGCGAATTTGGCGGAAGAGTAAATAATCGGAGTTTTACCAGTCAATTTTTGGGCGATAGTCCGGCCCGTTTCTTCCAGCTGCAGAACATCATCAGCTAATTTTTTTGCCAAAGCAAGCAGTTTTTCTGTTTGGTCTTCAAGCAACTCCATATTGGTCAGGACTTGGAGCATAGCGGCGAAGAAATAACCGGTGGCGCAGCGGGGCTGGATGCCGGTCGGTAGAATTACGCACGGCATACCATTTGTCCGGCAAAGTTCAGCCACTTTTCCTCCAGTCGTGAAGCCAATGCTGGGCAAGCTATGTTTGATGGCTTCCTGCAAGGAAGAAACGGTTTCTTCAGTGTTGCCGGAATAAGAGCAGAAAAAATTCAAGCAATTAGTGTAGGCTTCATAAGGCAGCGAATAAGAACGGTTTTGAAAAATTTCCAAGCCGCGGTTATTTTTTGGGTGTTCTGCAAAAAGAGAGGTGATGTATATTCGTAAAACGTCTCCTGGCAGAGACGAGCCGCCCATGCCGGATATTTCCAAAGAAGAAAATTTTCCAGGAATTTTGATACCTTGGGCAATTTTCAAACCCGCTGTGAATTGCTTAGGGGAGTCAATGATAACTTGCCTAAGATTGCTCTTGTCCAAACTCGAAAGATCTTTCACCCCGTTAGAATTTTACAACAATAACGCTCAATAGTACTGATGCAAAATTAATTAATAAGTTATCGATTAACACCCCGATCGTGACAAGTAAAAATTCTAACGGGGTTCATAAGAGACTTGGTAAATGACGAAGAAGAACTTAGTGCTCCTATTATATATCCAAAAGCAATTATTTCCAAATCCGCTTGGTTTTGATGAACCAGTGGTTTATGTCCAAGAAACGTTTAGCCGGCGCCACCAGATTTTCAATGGCGATACCAGAAACTTTTTTATTGACCGGGTAAATATAGTCGGGGGTATAAAGAAAAATGGTCGGAATTTCCGCGTTCATTTTTTGCTGAAATTCCCTGTATATTTCGGCTCTTTTTTCAACATCAAATTCAACCCGGCCTTTCTCGATCAAGGCATCGGTGGAATTGTTGCCGAAAAGAGAGAGATTGAGGCCGGGATCTTTTTTTTGCGAAGAGTGCCAGAAGGAATACAGATCCGGATCAGTGTTCATAACTTGGCCAAAGAGGAGCGCGTCATATTCTCTCGGGCGGATATAATTTTGCTGGATATCGGATATGGAAAGGGCACTGATATTGACTCTGGCTCCAACCTTTTCCCACTGAATCTTGAGCAGTTCAGCCGTTTGCTCCAATTCCAGCCAATCCGGCGTGAACATATTTATCTCCAAGGCCACACTATTTTTCGTGCGGATACCGTCTTCTCCCCGCACCCAATTATT
>PFVN01000074.1:0-1095 GCA_002790635.1 Candidatus Moranbacteria bacterium CG_4_9_14_3_um_filter_42_9 | reverse complement strand
AGCCTTCTCCGAGTCAAAAGAGCGTTTTTCCAGATCTTCGGTGTATCCGACCATGCCGGATAAGATCGGCGAATAAATCGATTTTCCATTGCCGGCCAAAACCGTATCAATAATCTCCTGTTTATTTGTCGCGTAGGAAAGGGCTTCTCTGACTTCCAGGTTAGACAGAGCCAGGCTTTTGGTTTGGTTGATAAAAACGGCGAAATATCTTGGAATGTTGAATTTATGCAAAAATGTGCTTTGTGGCAATTTGATATCTGAAACTTTTTGCGGCGACAGGCCGCTGATGCCCATGATCTCCTTTTTATTGTAAGCAGCCAAGATAGTTTCTTCGTCGGGGTAAAAATCGAAAGTTACTTTTGAAATGTAGGGTTTGTCTGAATAATAATTCGGATTAGCGATAAGCTTATAGGAAATTATGTTAGCACTAGAGTCTTTTTGAAAGAAGCTGTATTTATAAGGTCCCGACCCGATCGGCTCCAGATTTAGATCGTCCAAATAAAATTTATCGGCGGCTATGGATTCCCAAATATGCTTGGGTAAAATGCCAAAAGTCAGATTATTGAGCAGGCCGGCATAGGGAGATTTCAGTCGGAAAGTCAGAGTATAATCATCAACTAGTTCGGTTTCAATGCCTTGCCAGTTTCCGCGCAGCGGGCTTCTGTAGGCCGGATCAGTTATCAGATTGATGGTAAATAAGACATCTTGAGCTGTCAAGGGCTGGCCATCATGCCAGAGGACATCTTTTCGCAGGCGCAGAGTATACAGCATTTTGTCGTCCGAGATGTCGTAGTCTTCCACGATATCATTTTTCAAATTTCCGGCTGAATCGTATTTTAAAAGTCTGCTATAGATTATTTGTGACAAGTCCTCATCGGCGCTATTGGACGGAGAAATGACTGGATTGATATGTTGCGGTTGTCCAACTATGCCTTCGATATATTCCCCTCCGTAGGCGGCGACGGATTTGGTTTTGGAATAATAAAAAGAAGCGCCCCAGGCCGCCAGGGAGGCGCAAAAAACTATTAAAAGAAGATAAAACAGGACCCTTTCCTTGAGACCCAGAATTTTGTATATTTTGAACCACTGCTTGAA
>PFVN01000097.1:7642-9365 GCA_002790635.1 Candidatus Moranbacteria bacterium CG_4_9_14_3_um_filter_42_9 | reverse complement strand
ATATACAGCTCGAGTAGAAATATATATATATTTAATTCTCTTTTTAAAATCAAACTCATTTTCTTCGGACCATAATTATACCGCATTTTGTTTTCTACAATGAACACCCTAATATTACCTTGGATCTTGGTTTGCGGGTGTACCCGCCGAGGCGGTCTTCCGGTCTTTCCGATTGGGTGATCTCTTTTGTACCATTTGTAATATGTCTTTCGTGATATACCAAAGATTATACCTGTCTCTCTTACTGTTTTGTTATATTTTTCTACCTGTAAATACCACCTTCCACGAAGTTCTTTTGGTGGTTGTTCATATTTATTTGCCACACATACTTTGCTAAAAAATGTTTTAATTTAATGGTTACCCTTTGTAACCTCTAGTGTAGCAAAGTGTTACCTCATAAGGTAACTGTACAAAGGCTTGACTTTTTGTTGTTTTTATGTTATTTTATTGCCAAGTTCTTTTTACTCACAAACCATGGAGGGCGAAGTGATGAAAACAGTGCAAAATTCTATTGAGGCATTTGAGAGAGCCTCTAGAATCTTTTTGGATGTAATAAAAGTATTTAATCCTTTTGACGAGGATTTAGCAAAAGAAGGAGTTTATGAAACACAATTAATTCGGTTTACAGAGTTGTGGGCCGAGTTAATTTTTGTGAAGAAACATATTTTGTGGGAAGATTGTAGAAATTGTGTTTTATGGTCTTTTTATCCTTGGAAGTCAACTGAGGATATGGTTTTTCAAGAGTATTTGCCTCATATCGTTCAGGCGGTATGGGTGGAGTGGTCGTCGGTTTAGTTCCAAAAACGGAAGATTAGTTTCTTCCGTTTTTTTATTGTTGGAGATAATTTTTTATTTCATCAAATTTTTGTTGCGATATTTTATTTTGAGCGAGAAGAATTTTTAGTAGTTCATCTATTTTAAAGATAGAATTTACTTTTATTCCTACTTTTTGGAGGTTTTCTTTTCCGCCTTGTTGACGGTCTAATAAAACTATTGCATCCGTGACGAGTAAACCTTCATTTTTGAGCGGTTTTGCAGTTTCTAAAATACTAGAACCGCTTGTTATTAAATCTTCTATAATTAAACATTTTTGTCCGATTTCAAAAACTCCTTCTATTATTTTTTTTGTTCCATAATCTTTTGCTTCTTTGCGACGTATCACCATTGGAACGTTGTATTTTATGGATAGAGTTGTTGCAAAAGGCAAAGCAGTATATGGAACTCCACAAATAAGGTCAAAAATTGTATTTGTTGTTAATTCGTGTAATGTTTCGGCAATTTTTATTAGAATTTTTGGATAGGAAACTGTCACACGCAAGTCTATGTAAATAGGTGAAAGTGTGCCATTTTTGAGAGTAAATTCTCCAAATTTAACAGCGCCTATTGCAAACAAATCTAAGATAAGGTTAGTTTTTTGAACTTCTTTTTTATATTCACTGGCTATTTGTGGATACCACATCATTGTTGTTGCAGTCATAGTAATGTATGCTCCAGCTTGCAAAAATTCATTGAAATGTTTTGGTTCACTTACTCCGCCCATTCCAATAATTTTTAAATCTAAGTTTTCTTTTTCAATAATTTCTTTGGCATCTTTTACCCATTCTAGCGCTAAATCTCGAATTGGATTTCCACAAAGTCCACTTTTTTCTCTACCAAACCCAAGCGCAGGCGAGCCATCTTCTTTTTGGGCAGAAACAGAAACAGAATTTATTCCTGCAATTGC
>PFVN01000097.1:2438-7605 GCA_002790635.1 Candidatus Moranbacteria bacterium CG_4_9_14_3_um_filter_42_9 | reverse complement strand
TCCTTTTCTTACCTCCGCATGGCGACAAGGCAGGCACTAGACCTGCAAATGAAGACTCCTCGGACTAAAGTCCTCGGTTTCTTCTTTCTTGGCGGGCAGTCCCGCTGCAGAAAAAAAGCCTGAAAGGTTTTGTTGTTAGCAAGACCAGGAAGTCAGGCAGGCTGAATAATAACAGGTTGTTTTAGTTGTGGCAATGTTTTCTGGGAAAAGAAAAGCTTTCAACAGCAATAGATGCGGTTGAAAGCTTTGAGAACAACGTCACGGTTTATCGGCAATAAGGTAGTAGGTTTTCCAGAATTTAGGCACCTGTCTCGCACCTGCTTCCTCGAAGTAAACATACACCCACTCCTCGTCCGAAACGTAGGCGTTACGAATCCTGTAGGAATTCGATACCACGCGGTACGCGGTGCTATCAAAGGTGCTCTTAGAAATTTTCCCCCAGTACGTGAAATGGGCAACCCATCCGTCCACAGCACAGGTGGGAAAACCATTCGCGCCTTGAACACTGTTTAGAGCCTCCGCGCAACGCGGGTACCCTGTCACCAGCGAAACCACACCACCTGAAGTAGCATAGTCAATGACTCCGGAGACAAACACCACTATCGCCAGAACAATTATCACTACAAAAAACAATCGGCGGATCATAAGGTATCTCCTTTTATTTTTTCGCCACATTGGCGTAGTTTTTGATTGTGACGATTATACCCTGATGGTTTGAATTTGGCAATTGCTATAAGCTTGCATCATTTGAGTTAAAAGAAGAGCCAGAAAATTTTATTTCTGGCTCACAAAGGTTAAACTTATTCGGCATCTATGCAGTAGTAAGAAGCTTTGTCGGCCTCTACCTCAACCATGACCATCTTGACGCGTTTTTTGAACTGATCCGTGTCTTTAACAGTAACTTCCGGATCAGACACATCGCCAACAACAACAGCGGCCAAATCAAGATCGATATCGGCCCAGTCGTTACGGTTCAGATCGCTGTCGGCACCGCGGAGCAGATCTTTTTCGTCGTCCGACGCCGTCTCAAACGTCCATGTGAGATAGCTATCCTCACCCTGAGGATGGACAACGTTCACTGCCACGCCTTGTACGTCAGCACCAAATTTGGCTTTGAGTTTCCGCTCAAACACCACTTCTGGTTCCGCATCTTCGCAAGTAAGACTGTAATTGTCAGCCACGTTGCCTTTGATACGTATTTCAACCAGTTGGATCCCGCAACCGCCGTAATCTACGGGGCCTGCGATCTCGAGATCTTCGTCCGAAGCTTCTCCCTTGAGGAACGCCAATATGTCCTCATCGAGGTCGCTCACGTCCAAAGTGGTGTAGTCCCGCTCGGGATTTTCGATATCGCTGCTGCCGGTGTCGTCGTCGAGGACACAAACCTCGTCCTCAAAGTTCTTTTCCAACGATGGGTCAACAACCACGATCACGATACCTTTGACGTTGTCATCGTACTTCTCCTGTAAACGGCGCAGAACAACGTCGGAGTCTTCCACTTCTTCAGGCTGAATGTCGAAGGTATCTTCGGCATCAGCGGCGGTGATGGTCACTTTGAGCACATCCGGTCCTCCTTCGAACATATCGACGGTAACCGATACAACATTGCTTTGGTAACCACTTCCCAACAGGTACTCCTCGATAGCCGTGTAGGTGTCATCAAGCTCACAGGTGTTGTAAAAGCGTTCTGACTCTTCGGCCAGATCTGCAAGTTGATCATCATCGGCAAACGGGAAGACCAGATCGGGAAAGTCCTTGTCATCCGGTTGGCCGACCACGCTCACCCACACACCTGCGATCTGCACGCCGTGTTGTTTGCGTACGCGCCTCTCAATGACCTCCGCAGTCTCCAGCTCTTCGCCTTCAAAACCAAGGTCGTCCGCAGAATCCGCATCAATCTGAACTTCGATCAAACTGGTCCCATGATAATCCACTGGACCGATGATCGTAACACCGCGCGTGGAAGACCGGCCCAGCATAACATCATCAAAGTCGCTGGATTGGTCATCGATATCCTCGTCTTTCACCTCGTCTTCGTTCGCGTTTTCCAGGCAGGCAATTTCGTCCTCGCCCGGGTACGCTAAAACAACGTCGGGGTAGACTACGTTGTCCGGCTGATTGGTAATTCGGACCAATAAACCTTGTTGTTTACCCGGAAACGTCGATCTCATTCTCTTGGCGATCATTTCGCCTACCGGAACTTCTTCCGAAGGGAGACCGTATCGCTCAGCAGCGTCCGCGTCCATTTCGATCTTGAGCAGTTGCACACCGGCATAACTTGCGGTACCGGCAACTTTTGTCCGTGAAGGCACCCGATCGCCTAGAAGCGCTTCGACAATTTCTCCGGGCATATCGTCAAAGCCGCGGATCTGTCCGTGAATATTCTCTTCTTCAAGCGGCCGTTCCGAATCAGTATCAAACGCGAAAAACTGTGGTTCGTATATCACGGTGTCTGGAAAATCCGTGACCACAAGAGCGATGCCCTTAACATTGGGGTGTTTTCTGCGCAGTTTTTTCGCAATACGCGTTGATTCGTCCTGGTATTCCGGCACGATATTGTAAAGTGCAGCATCTTTGGCCTCGACCCTAACCTCAACAAATAACATATCGCCGACTCGGGTTGTACCAAAGTCCTTGGCTAACGTGCTGATGGTGGTCGCAATTTGAGCAGTGGAACTACCGCCGGGATTTATAGCATCCAAAATTCCGGGGTCTATGTTGGAGATGTTCTCCACGCGATATCCGTCAGCAAAGTTACGTTCGGTGCGACCCTCGTTGAAAAGAAAGGCACGCGGTAGGTAAGTCTCGTCGTCGGTAACGTTTGTCACAACGAGCAACACACCTTTGACAAGATTTCCATACTTTGCCCGCACAGCAGTCTCTATGGACGAGGCAACACCGGAACTTACTCCCAGCGTACTCCTGATTGCGATCGTCGCTAATCCAGCGATAATTGCTGCCACAACTGCAAACAGCATTACCAAGACCAACAGGGTTCCCGTGTTTATCTCCACGAAACCCCTTCCTAGCTGGAACACCCCCCACATAACAACGATCAGTGCCAGTGTCCCAACAGCAAAGAAAATAGTTAGCTTCTTCACGATAGTATTCTCCTTATCTTTGTGTGATGTTTAGTAGACGAACCCGATTTTACTACGCGATATGGCATGTGTCCATCCAGCCAGATGCCTCAAATCAAGTGCTCTATAGGTTGACAATTTTCAACACATTTGTTAGGATTGCCCGCGATAACAAAAATACAGGGAAAATAATACCCATTTCAAAGAAAAGGAGAGGCACATGGTACTTCAGTGGGTTTTTGGCGTGATCACCGTTGTAGGAGGAGGTTTTTTCTTAATTAGCCTCTTTCTAGGCGGCATCGGAGACTGGCTCGGAGATGTTTTCGACGGGCTAGACACCGCACTCGAAGGTATCGGAATTGACGTGATACCAGACGATGTCGACACCGACGCAAAAGGAGCAGGATGTACAACCTTCCTGGCTTTTCTGACCGGATTCGGTGCCGCAGGCTTGATTGTTTCGCTTTCAGGAGTCGGAGCCACACTCAGCATTTTGGCAGGGATCGGGTTTGGCCTTGTCGTCGGCGCAATTTACTTCTGGACCATCCAGTTGATCATGCGTCAGCAAGCAAACTCGATGGCTACAGATTCCGACATCGTAGGTAAGACTGGCCGCGTTTCGGTATCAATACCGGAAAACGGTATCGGCCAAGTTACGCTTACAGTACGCGATGACATCCGGCCGTTCCCGGCTTGGTGTGAGAATAGTCTAACGATTGAAAAAGGACAGGCTGTCAAAGTCGTGTCCGTGGAAGGAGGCAGACTCTTTGTAGAAAGAGTGGCTTAAATTTCTGCTGTTCCCTAACTTCAATCAAATCGATTTAGACTTAACAAGGAGAATTGTAATGGACCTATCAGGTGCTCTTCCCTTAATTGGGACTGTGCTAGGCGTGATCGTCGTGCTGCTGGTCGTGTTTTTCGCACTATCCAGGGCCACTCGTCTATATCACCGCGTCCCGCCCAGTCAGGTACTGGTTGTGTTCGGCCGTGGCAAGACTTCGTTCGACACAAGTGGCGCCCAGGATAAGACTGGCGTACGCTTTGTCACCGGTGGCGGTACCATCGTCCTACCGGTCCTCGAAGAATGTACGACACTTGACCTCACGGTCATGACGATCTCTCAAAGCAGAGACCGCGTCTATTCTGTTGACGGCGTACCTATCAATCTGGACTGGGTTGCCCAGGTCAAGATTGCGGAAGACCGCGCGTCGCTATCAACCGCCGCCCGCTCTTTCCTCGGCAAAGGACCTCAACAGATTGTCCAGATTATCACCGAAACCCTATCCACCAACTTCCGCGCCATTGTTGGCCAGATGACAGTGGAAAACGTCCATCGCGACCGTGACGCTTTTGTTCAAAAAGTGCAAGGTTTAGCGGCTGATGAAATGTCAGCCATGGGCATCCGCGTGATCTCCATGGGTGTCAAGGAAATCAACGATGACCAAGGCTATTTTGAAGCCATGGCCAAACCAAAGATTGCCGAAGTCAAGCGCATCGCGCGTGTTGCCGAGGCCGAAGCCGATCGCGTCTCCCGCGAGAGTGAGGCTAAAGAACAGCTTACAGCACGGCAAGCTGAACTAAGCAAAGAAAAAGCCGTAACCGAAGGTGAAGAAGCGGTTGAGCTTCAGAAGGTCGAAAAGATCAAGAAGATTGGTCTGGCCCAAGCCGCTTCTGATATGGAAGTGCAAAAGAACAAGGCGCTTGCTGCCGCACAGCAACAAGAAGCCACTGTTCTCGTTCCGGCGCGCGCAGAAAAAGAGGCCATTGAGATCAGAGCGACTGCCGCGAGGTTCAAAACCGAAACTGACGCAGAAGCTTCCGCCAAGGCTGCCGAAACCAGCGCCCGCGGTACTGCCAATGCTGCCAAGCTCGCCGCTGAAGCAACCGCCCAGGCAACCCGCCAAACCGGACAGGCTTCGGCCGATGCTGAAAAGGCGAAACTTCTCGCTACCGCTGAAGGCACGAGGGCCACTCTGTTGGCTGAAGCTGAAGGCAAGCAAAAGATCGCTGAGGCCACCGCGGCTGAAGGTGAAGTTAACCTCCGACAATTCGTCGCGGGCAAGCTCATCGAGGCACAACAGGCAGTG
>PFVN01000097.1:0-2425 GCA_002790635.1 Candidatus Moranbacteria bacterium CG_4_9_14_3_um_filter_42_9 | reverse complement strand
CTACAGCCATGGGACAGATGGGTGAGAAAATCAAGATCGTTCAGATCGGCGACATTCCTGCCGAAAACAACGGGCTTCTCAACATGCTGCAACAGGCCCCTCGCCTTGCCGTGACTATCAACGAGCAGGTGAAAGCACTGACCGGCGGTACATCGATTGAGCAGGTTTTAGCTCAAGTCATGGCCACCCTCAAGACGGCTGGACAAACGCCGGCATCTGCTGCGCCTGAAACTGCTGTCGAAAGCACTGCCACAGCAAAAGCCGCTCCCAAAAAAAGCGCCTAATGCCGGCAAGTAACACGTATATGTAACACTGCGAGGATAAGATTGAAAAATTTTATCCTCGCTTTTTTATTATTGAAATTCCTTGCACAAAAAACGGAAGTTATGAAACTGGCTTAAGAGCCTCTTCAATCTTAGCTTCATCAGCAGGCTTCGTCCAACTCGCAAAATCACAATCCGGGTAGCGACTGCAACCGTAAAACAGCCTTTTTTTAGTTTTTTTAACAATTACATCCCCTTGCTTACATTTAGGACAAATCATGCCAATTTTTTGCAAGAAAGGTTTTGTGGTTTTGCATTTCGGATAGTTGCTGCAAGCTAAAAATTTTCCAAATTTCCCGTGTTTTAATATCAAATGCCCACCTTCGCAGTTGGGGCACGCGCCATAGTCAACCGCCTCTTCCCCGGCCTCTATCGCATCCGTGGGTTTAGCAAAAGTACATTCCGGGTAGCCCGAGCAGCTTAAAAACTTGCCATACTTTCCGAGTTTAAATACCAGCGCTTTACCACAATCAGGGCATTTTTCGTCGCTCTCACCCAAGTTTGTTACATCGGCTTTCTGCAATAACTTATCTTTTTCTTCTACTTCCTTGGCGAAAGGCTCATAAAACTCCCTAATCACCGGAACCCACTCTTTTTGGCCTTCGGCTATTTCGTCCAGTTCCTCTTCTAAATGTGCGGTAAACTGATAATCCACAACATCCGGAAAGTGCTCTACCAACAAATCGTTGACCACAAAGGCAACGTCTGTTGGGAAAAAGTATCGTCCGTCTTTTTGCACGTAACCCCGGGTCTGAATTGTTGTAATAGTCGGAGCGTAAGTTGACGGCCTTCCAACACCGATTTCTTCTAGCTGTTTTATAAGTGTCGCGTCGCTGTACCGGGCCGGAGGTTGCGTAAAGTGCTGTTCCGGCTTAATTTCTTCTAGTAGCGCAGGCTCTCCTTCAGCAAAGTCGGCCAAAGGTTTAACTTCGTCGTCTTCTTCTGAAATATTAAGCGACTTTCCAACCGCAAGCCAACCGTCAAACTTTATTACCGACCCTGCTGCTCTAAATTCGTAACCTAACTCCGAACCTATCGAAATCTGAGTTTGATCGTAAATAGCCGGCAATATTTGACATTCAAGGCTTCGTTTCCAAATCATGGAATAAACCTTTAGTTCTTCAACCGACAGTCCGCTTTTTTCCGGAGATACGAATTTTAAATTTGTAGGTCTGATGGCTTCGTGAGCTTCTTGGGCGTTTGCTGACTTAGTTTTGTATAAATTCGGCTCTTCCGGTAAATATTTGGCACCAAATTCTTTTTTTATGTAGCTGCGGGCCGTGTCGATAAATTGTGGCGACAAGTTAAATGAGTCTGTTCTGTGGTAGGTTATATAGCCTTTTTCAAATAAAACTTGGGCGGCACTCATTGTTCGCTTTGCGGTAAATCCAAAAACATTAGACATTGCCTGTTGCAAAGTTGAGGTCTTAAACGGAGGGTACGGATTTTTTTTGCGTTCAGATTTTTTGACTGAAGTTACTAAATATGAACCATTCTTTAGCTCGTTCTCCACTTTTTGGGCTTTGCTGCTTGAGTCAATCTTTAGCTTCTTCCCTTTAAACGTAGCAAGCTCGGCTGTTATTTTTCTTTTTTTGTCTTTGGAGGTGAAATCCCCTTGTATTGACCAGTATTCCTCAGGTTTGAAAACTTGCCGCTCACGCTCGCGTTCAACAATAATTCTTACCGCAACGCTTTGCACACGTCCGGCAGACAGTCCGTAGCGTACCTTTTTCCACAGTAATGGGGATAACTTGTACCCAACAAGACGGTCTAAAACCCTTCTTGCCTGCTGAGCATCCACCAAATTCATATCTATAGTACGCGGATTTTTGATAGCATTAAGAATAGCTTGTTTTGTAATTTCATGAAAAACAATTCGCTTAGTATTTTCCTTAGTCAATCCCAATACTTCTGACAAATGCCATGATATTGCCTCTCCTTCACGGTCTTCATCAGTTGCCAGCCAAACTATCTCTGCTTTTTTTGAAAACTTTTTCAGTTCATCAACGGTCTTTTTTTTATCTTCAGAAATTTCATACTTCGGCAAAAAATTATTTTCAATGTCTATGGCATTATTATTTTGAGGGAGGTCGCGGATATGC
>PFVN01000057.1:4715-9796 GCA_002790635.1 Candidatus Moranbacteria bacterium CG_4_9_14_3_um_filter_42_9 | reverse complement strand
AGGCGATGGATATCTCGCTATCCCCCACCGCTAAACCGACCTTGGATTTACCATAATCTATGGCTAAATAATTTTTTATTCTATTTTTATTATCAATCATTGACATTGACGCGCTTATGCGCTAATTTTACTTATGGCGATGAATTAGGCATGTATCTGATATAAATGGAGGTTCATATGGGGAAAATGCGTTGGTATCACTGGCTGTTAATTTTCGGAGGGCCGGTATTGGCACTGTCGATAATCTCCAGATTATTAACTCGTTAAGCTTAACAGCTCATTTCTTCAGCTCGCCCCGCATCTTGATTCTGATATTCGGGGATTTTTTTATTATAAAATAATTTTATATTGACAAAAAGTGGCTTGTTTTAGACAAATTACAGCTGGTTATTGACTTTTGGTTAAATTTGTGATAAAATGGAACATCGTACCTTGATTTTGATAATATAACTCAAAAGGAGGAATTGAGATGATAAGAAATAGGATATTAGGAATGTTGGCAGTAATTGCAGGCCCGATGATCACCTTCGCCTTCAGCCTGCCCTTCGGAGTGATGCTCCCCTTTGTAATTTGGGGGGTATTCGCCTTTATTGAGCAAGACCTCCTGGAAGTTACCGGGATGGCCGGCTGGACTACAAGTGGCATACTTGTTTTTTGGTCAGTTGTTTGGATAACCATCGGAGCAACATCCGAATGGAAGCCAACAGCGGGCGATCATGTCATGGCCATCGTTGGCAGCATAGTATGCGCCATCGCGGCACTAATATGCCACCATGCAAGCAAAGACAATGCCCGTGGCTTCCCTCCCTCAAAAATCAAGAGGTATCGGAGATAATATTTCCTTGCATCTCCCGCCTCTGAGCCCCGCCGATCGTTCACACACGATCCCGGGGCTTTTTTCATGCCAGCAATGATCAATTTTTGGCTGACTTTTTTTAAAAAACCATGACGAATTGACCATTATAATTTTGGGGCTAATTGCAAAAATATGGATGGTCTTTTTCTTACCAATTTTGGCACAAAATTATAATGGCCAACTTAAAAATCAAACTTCTGTCAAAACTTCCGCCCCTTTTTCCGTTATCAAAACCGTGTTTTCATAATGTGCACTAAGTTCCCCGTCGCTGGTCAGAAATGTCCAGCCGTCTTTGCCCAAAACTGTTTCGTGTTTTCCGGCATTGATCATCGGCTCCAGCGCCAGCGTCATCCCGACCTCCAACCGATAATCTTGATATTTTTTATTATAATAGTTCGGAATATACGGATCTTCGTGCAGTTCCCTTCCAACACCATGTCCGACCAGATTTCTGACTACGGAAAATCCATCACCTTCAGCGCACTTTTGGGCTGCTTTGGAATATTCGCTCAAAAAATTTCCGCTTTTTAATTTTTCTAAACCGTTCCAGAAAGATTGTTCGGTAACATTGATTAATTTGCGCGCTGGTTCACTGACATTTCCAACAGCAAAAGTGCGGGCCATGTCAGTAAACATTCCTTGATATTTCATACCGATATCAATTTTAATTATATCTCCTTCTCGCATTATTTTATTTTTCGCCGGTATACCGTGCACTACTTCTGAATTGAGCGATGCGCAAATAGTGGCCGGAAAGGGCTTGTCGGCATCGCCTCCATAGCCCTTAAAGGCCGGACTCCCCGCATTAGCAAAAACAAGCTCTTCCGCAAGCTTGTCCAATTCCCATGTATTTTTTTTGGGAGCAATTTCTTTTTCCAGTTTTGCCATAACCTCCGCTAAAATCTTTCCGCCTTCGCGCATCGCTCTTATTTCATCTTGGTTTTTTATTGAAATCATATTTTTAGCTGAGGCGCTGCCGTTTGATTCCCTTGATTATGTCGGCAAAAACTTTCTTGACTGGCTGCATACCATCGATTTTTATCAGACTTCCCTCTTTTTCATAATATTCCAAAACCGGCATTGTCTCGTTTTTGAAAACTTCCAGTCTTTTTTTTATACCCTCGGGAGTATCATCTTTTCTTTGCGAAACTTCTCCGCCACATTTAGGGCACCTATCATTTTCTTTTTTTATTATTTTGCCCATTACCAGGATGGCCTGACAGTTATTACACAGTCTTCTCCTGGACGCTCTCTCAATTGATTCCTGCTCGGGAATAGAAATGAATAAAACGTAATCAATTTTTCTCCCTAGTTCCAGCATTGCGTCTTCCAAATATTTTACCTGATCCAGGGTTCTGGGAGCGCCATCAAAGACTATGCCTTTCTTGAGGGGGATCGATTTCAATTTAACATTAAGTATTTCTCGAAGAATTTTGCTGGAAACCAAGGTTTTCCGAACGTTTTGAATTTCATAAATTTCTCGGCCCAGCGGGGTATCGGACAGCGCGATCTCGCGGAGCGTCTTGCCCATATCGATATGCTCCAGATCAAATTTTTCGGCGAGAAGTGCGGCTTGAGTCCCCTTGCCGGAACCTTGTTGGCCCAGGATAACTATGTTCATAAATGTTCTGATGTTATAACTTTTTTAGTCATTATTTGAAATACTTATGTCATTCTAACATCTGGAACATTCTAAAATCCTTCGTAATCTCTCATTACTAGTTGACCCTCAACCTGCTTGATGGTTTCAATGACAACCGATACGACAATTAAAAGTCCTGTTCCGCCAATCGTGACTGAGTTGATGCTGGTCAGTCCCTGAACAATAAACGGTAGAATTGCGATCAAGCCCAAAAATAAAGCTCCGGACAAGGTCGTTCGGTTCATTATTTTATACAAATATTCGGCCGTAGTTTTTCCGGGACGGATTCCAGGAACATAGCCGCCTTGTTTTTGCAAGCTTTCGGAAATTTTATTCGGATCAAAAACCACTGCGGTATAAAAATATGTAAAAGCCACCACTAAGATAAAATATGCTGATCCGTAGAACCATTGATTTTGAAAAATATTTCCGACTGTTCTGGCCATTCCCGCGATTGTCGGATTGGAAGCATTGGCTAAGAAATTGGCAATCATACCGGGAAAAAGCATAATGGACATGGCAAAAATTATCGGAATCACCCCCGCTTGATTGACTCGGAGAGGTAGGTGCGTTGATGTTCCGCCATACATCCGGTTACCCCGGATCCTTTTAGCGTAAGAAACTGGTATGTTTCTTTGTCCCTCAGTCATAAAAACCACTCCGGCAATAGCGGCAATTGTTATAACTAAAAAAATGACATAGGTGAAAAATTGCGACGGATCCCACGTGGCCAGAATTTTCGAAGTGGCTGATGGCAGACTGGCAACAATTCCTGCGAAAATGATAAGCGATACTCCATTACCGATTTTCTTTTCTGTTATCAACTCTCCAAGCCACATCAAAAAAATCGTTCCGGCCACGGACACAACGACAATGGAAAAAGTTTTAAAGAGAGTAACTTCTGATATTATTCCCTGGGAACGAAGCAAAGATATCATTGCGAATGTCTGCATGGCAGCTAAGGGAACGGTCAGCCAGCGCGTCCATTGATTGAATTTTTCCCGCCCGGCTTCCCCCTCTTCCTTATAAATCTGCTCGAGCCGCGGAATTATCATGGTCATGAGTTGCATGATAATTGAGGCGGTAATATAAGGACCGACTCCAAGAAGAACGATGGAAATTCCCCGCAGCCCTCCTCCGGAAAACAAGTTCAAAAGTCCGAACAGCTGGTTGCTTTGGAAAAATTTTACAAGCTGCGCCTGATCGATTCCCGGCAAAGGTATGTTGGCAGCTAATCTAAAAACCACTAAAATTACAAGGATGAAAAATATCTTATTTCTTAAATCCTTGACCTTAAAAATTTGAATTACTTTTTCGAACATTTATTTTTTTCCTGTCCGGGAAGGCTGCGCGCTGATAGCAGACTCATCCACAGAGATACCCATAGCTTTTTTTGTGGAGGCGCTCAGTTCTACGCCTTCTCCTATTTTAAAATTTCTTTTAATCTCTCCCCCTCCCAGAATCTTGACCCTTCTTTCTGAATCTTTCTTACTCAGCAGACCGATCTTAATCAATGCTTCTTTGTTTATTATAGCATTTTCTTTAAACTTTTTCTCTAAAACGGAAGGTTTAAAAACTATGGTTTTGGTTTTATGAGATTTAAAACCGCGCACCTTCTTCAAGCGATCAATCAAGGAAGACCTTCCTCCCTCAAAAAGCGGGCTGATTGAAACGCCGCTCCGTCCCTTTTGCCCCTTGCCGCCTTTCCCAGCAGAAGATCCTTTCTTGCCTCCCCGACCGATGGTTTTTCTTTTCTTCTTAGAATATTTAATTTTGAGAGTGTTGATTTGCATATTCGCTTAGCTAAAATCAAAAGTTAAAAGTCAAAATTTTGGTGTCGCTACGCGACAATTAATTTATTACTGATAATTTGGTATGAGATATGTATTTATTAATTTTATCCAATTCTGGACTTTCTTGATTTGGCTTCCGCCAATTGCTCAAAAGCCCCGATAGCCGCCCGGGCCACGTTCAGCTTGTTTGAAGTTCCCAAAGATTTGGAAACGATATCCTTGATTCCAGCCAGGTCAACCACTGTACGGATCGCACCGCCAGCAATAATACCTCTCCCTGGGGAGGCCGGCTTAAGAATAATTCTGGCACTGCCGACCTTATGAACGATATCGTGGGCAATGGTATTTTTATTGAGCACGATGGTAATTAGATTTTTCTTGGCATCATCGAAGGCTTTTTTTATAGCGTCAGAAACATCTGCTCCTTTTCCGACACCTACTCCGACCTTCCCATTCCTATTTCCGATTACCAAAGTAGCGCGAAAACGAAAACGTCTTCCGCCCTTGACGACTCTCGCGACTCGCGCCAAATCCAAAAGCTTCTGCTCATATTCAGGTTTCTCTTTTTTTCCTCTGAAATTTTTTTCTCTTGCCATGATATTAAAAATTGAAAATTAATTCTGCTGCTTAAGCATATTTATTCAGATTTAATTCGTGTAAATTATCAGCTACTATATAGTTAAAATTTAAGTCCGGCTTCTCTGGCTCCATCGGCCAAGGCCTTAACTTTTCCGTGATATTTATAGCCTGAGCGGTCAAAGGCAACGGCGGTTATTTTTTTATCCAAACA
>PFVN01000057.1:3334-4579 GCA_002790635.1 Candidatus Moranbacteria bacterium CG_4_9_14_3_um_filter_42_9 | reverse complement strand
TTGAAAACAGAAAGTCGAGGCAGTTTGGCACTGATTTTTATTTTAGCGCTAATGCGCCTTTTTCTCTGAAGCCTTGTTTTGTTTCTACTGACTTTAACCATCTTATTCCATTTAAAAAATTATTTTTCTGCAGCCGCTTTTTTGCCAGCCTTTCTTCTCACCTGTTCTCCGACATACCTGAATCCTTTTCCCTTATACGGCTCTACCGGCTTGAGTTCTCTAATATTGGCCGTGAATTGTCCGACCAACTGTTTATCCCAGCCGGAGATTACCAAAACATTGTTCTCCACAATTTTTGCTTCCAGGCCATCCGGAATGGAAACGTCTACTGGATGAGAAAAGCCAAGCGCTAAGTTTATTTTTTTTCCAGCAACTGCCATGCGGTAACCCACTCCTTGAAGTTCCAGTTTCTTTTCATATCCGTTTTTCACTCCGAGTATCATATTGGCGACAAGAGCACGAGTGAGTCCCCAAGCGGCAGGAGCTTTTTTTGATTTTCCAACCTGCTTAACAACAATTTTTTTCTCCTTAATCTCCAATTCGACTTCTGGGTTGACCGACAGACCAAGCGAGCCTTTCGGACCCTTGATTTCTAAGCGATGATCGGAATATTTAACTTCTATCCCTTCCGTTATCTCAATTGGCTTTTTTCCTATTCTCGACATAATATCTTCACTTAAATTTATGATTGAAAAAATGAATTATTGTTATCTTTTTCCTTTTTACTTTTTACTTCTTACTTTTTTTATTTACCAGACCTCACAGATATACTCTCCTCCCAAACCGTTCTTTTTGGCTTCAGCGTTAGTCATAATTCCTTTGGAAGTAGAAACAACGGCAATGCCGAATTTATTTCTCACATCTTTAATTTCTTTATTTTTTACATAAATACGCTGGCCTTGTTGGCTGACCTTCCTTATTTCCTTTATAGCTGGTAATTTTTTGGTGCTGGAAATTTTATAATATTTGAGGCCAATTTTTATTTTCTCATAATCGTTTATTTTTTCCCGAGAAACTGATTCGGTAAAGCCTTCTTTTTCCAGAACTTTAGCGATAGCAAACTTCAAATTTGATGCTTGGATAAGCACTTCTTTTTTGCCCGCTCTTTGGGCGTTTCTGATGCTAGTTAACATTTCCGCTATTGTATCTGACATATTATTCTCTTTAGTTCAAAATTTAAAATTCAAATTTCAAAATTATTATGCCGCTTTGCGTCTGACTCTTTATGAATTTAGTAATGAATGC
>PFVN01000057.1:0-3288 GCA_002790635.1 Candidatus Moranbacteria bacterium CG_4_9_14_3_um_filter_42_9 | reverse complement strand
CACTTATTTTGTTACCAGCTGGATTTTCTGACTCCCGGAATTTGTCCAGTCGAAGCTAATTCCCTGAAACAAATCCGACAGATGTCAAACTTGCGCATATAGCCATGCTTCCTGCCACATCTCCAGCATCTTTTCACTATCCGGGTGGAAAATTTGGGTTTTTTTAACGCGCGAGCTACTACAGATTTTTTTGCCATATCATTATTGGATGTTTTTTTGATTATTTTCAAATTTAATCGGAAAACCAAGTAGCCGGAAAAGTTCCATTCCTTCTTGCCGGTTTCGCGCCGTCGTCACCATCGTAACCTGGAGGCTCATTATATTTTTTACGTTTTCCGGAAGAATCTCCGGAAAAACGGTGTGCTCTTTTATCCCGATGTTGAGATTACCGCCCTCATCAACAGCCGATTCTTTTAATCCTTGAAAATCACGGATACGGGGAATGGAAGCGACCACCAGCCTATCTAAAAAATCCCATTTTCTCGCGCCGCGCAAAGTAACCTTAACTCCGACTTCCAATCCCTCTCTGATCTTAAAACCGGCAATTGAATTTCGAGATTTGGTAAGAACCGGTTTTTGTCCCGTTATCGTTTCAAGAGCCTGTACTGCTTCCTTGATCATGTTGGCATCTTTAATATATTTTCCGATTCCGGTATTAACTACCACCTTTTCAATCACAGGAACCTGCAAGCTGTTTTTGAATCCGAATTTTTTTTTCATCTCGGAAATCACCTCTTTATTATATTTTTCTTTAAAATTTTTCATATCGCCTATATTGCTATTTAAATTTCGGATTGGCACTTTTTACATATCCTGAGCTTTCCAGAATCTGTTATTTTATATCCGGCCCGGGTCGGCTTACCGCATTTTGGACAAACCAATGCCGCGTTGGAAATATCAAATTTGCCGGGAATCTCAATCCGCTGTCCTTTTTCACCCTCTCTTTTTGGACGGGTATGTTTTTTGGCTATATTCAATCCTTCGACAGTAATCTTTTTTTCTGGAGCAAAAACCCGTAAAACCTTTCCGGTTTTACCCTTGTCTTTCCCGGCTATTATTTTTACCTGATCGCCTTTTTTGATTTTCATATGCCGATTTGCTAGGAATAATTAGCTATACAACTTCCAATGCTAAAGATATTATTTTATTAAAACCTTTTTCTCTTATTTCTCTGGCAATGGGTCCAAATATTCGCGTGCCTTTTGGATCAGTTCCGTCCAGAATAACCGCAGCATTTTCGTCAAAGCGGATGTATGATCCGTCCTTGCGCCGAAGTTCCTTTTTCTGTCTAACAATTACCGCTCTCACCTTATCGCCTTTTTTTACAAGTCC
The DNA here is from genome assembly GCA_002790635.1 of Candidatus Moranbacteria bacterium CG_4_9_14_3_um_filter_42_9. Taxonomy (GTDB): domain Bacteria; phylum Patescibacteriota; class Minisyncoccia; order Moranbacterales; family UBA2206; genus UM-FILTER-42-9. Next base: position 1,956 of record PFVN01000057.1, on the reverse strand, counting down.
GCGAGGCGTCGCCACTTTCACAGAAGCGACCACGATGTCGCCGATTTTAGCATAGCGCTTTCTTGATCCTCCCAAAACCTTAAAACACTCGATGATTTTCGCACCGCTATTATCTGCAACTTTTAATCTTGTTTCTGCTTGTATCATAAAATTTAGTAAACCACTTTGTATTTTTTCCCCTTACTCATCGGGCGACAGGCTACAATTTCAACCACGTCTCCGACCTTATATTTACTTTCGGGATCATGAACTTTATACCGCTTGGTAAATTTATATTTTTTACCATATTTAGGATGCGTCTTGAGAGTATTCACGGCCACGATTATCGTTTTCTGCATTTTATCACTAACTACCGTTCCTTTTTTTCTGGCTGATATTGATTTTTTTTCTTCCTCTCGCGAGACAGGCTTGGGCTTATTTTCCATTTAGTTTGTTTCGTTGATTAAAGTTAGGATCCGCGCGATGTCTTTCTTGTTTTTTCTCAAAGCCTGATTATTTTTTATCTGTTTGGAGGTCAAATCAAACCTGAGCTTTCTGACCGCTTCTCTTTTATCCGCCAAAAGCTTTTTCAGCTCTCCGTTGTTTTTTTCTCTTAATTCCCTAATCTTTGTCATTTTTTTCTTGAAATTATTTATTCCTCATCCCGCACTACAAACTTAGTCTTGACATTTAGTTTATAAGCGGCCAATTTCATCGCTTTTTTGGCAATTTCCGGCTTCACTCCGTCCATTTCAAATAAAATTCTTCCGGCCTTTACGACTGACACAAAGTGATCAACGGTTCCTTTGCCCTTGCCCATAGGAGTTTCCGCGCCTTTCTTTGTCATGGCCTTGTCAGGAAATATTCTGATCCAAATTTTCCCTCCGCGCTGAACATATCTGGTCATAGCCCGCCGCGCAGCTTCAATTTGCCTGGCTGAAACCAAATTTGTTTCTATGGCTTTTAAGCCGAAACTTCCGAAACTGATCTCCTGTCCACGATTGGCCTTGCCTGAAATTTTTCCGCCTCTTTGCGGCTTTCTAAATTTTACCTTTTTTGGCATTAACATAATCCCTGTTGCTAAAATAAGAAATTAAAAGTGAAAAGTAAAAATTTTAATTATGCGCCTTTACTTTTAAATCTTGTTAGTTTTACATTTTACTTTTCTCTTTTTCCTTTGAAAATACTTCCCCTTTATACAGCCAAACTTTTACTCCAAGTGTTCCGTAGGTCGTGTAAGCGGTAACTCTGGCGAAATCAATATTGGCTCGGAGCGTGTGGAGTGGCAGCGTTCCCTTAAAAGAATGTTCGACTCTCGACATTTCTGCTCCGCCCAGTCTTCCGGACATTTGTATTTTTATTCCCTTAATTGAGCTGTTTTTCAGTGCTTGGTCAAGCATTGATTTCATAGCCCGTCGAAAAGGAATTCTTTTTTCCAGCTGTTCGGCTAAATTCTGAGCAATCAAAACGGCGTTTTCTTCAAAATGTTTCACCTCTTGAACTTCCACTTTTAACCCTGTTTTTTTACCCCTAAAAAATCTGTTTTTGATATACTTTTGCACATCTTCAATTCCGCCGCCTCCTCGTCCAATCAAAACTCCGGGTCGGGCTGTCCTTATGATTACTTTTATCATTGATGCCGACCTTTCAATCTCAACATCAGCAATCGCTGAACTTTTCCATTTCTGCATTATATCTTTGCGAATGCCGATATCCTGGCGGAGATTTATTTGGTATTCTTTTTTATTGAACCAGCGGGATCGCCAAGTATTGGTAATTCCTATGCGCAGTCCGACTGGATTAACTTTATGTCCCATATTCGCTATCGCTAAAATTAAAATTTAAAAGTAAAAAGTAAAAATTTAACTTGTTTCCTTTTCACTTTTTTCTTCTCACTTCTTACTTTGTTAATTACATCGATTTTCTCCTGAATATCTTGCTGCCCCAACTCCCCCTTTTCCCCGTATCTTTTTTGTT
>PFVN01000009.1 GCA_002790635.1 Candidatus Moranbacteria bacterium CG_4_9_14_3_um_filter_42_9 | reverse complement strand
TATTCTCTTTTTGAGCTTGGCCGGAATAGTCTTCGGTTACAGCGTCAAAAAGTTGCAGACTCGGACCGCGGAGGCGAAAAAATTGGAACAAGTCAAAAAATCAAACACTGGAAATAAAAAAGAAAAAGACACTGTGGAAGAATCTGTCTCCAGCGAACCTTTGACGGTAGCGATCGAGGAGAGCGCACCCGCTCCGGAAAGCCCCGCTCCCAAAAACAGCGCCACTACCCAGGGCGACCAGGATGTTTCTCCAAAAACCGCGCCGCCAATTGTCAGTAGTCAATATCCCATCCATAAAAACATCACTACCACTTTTTTCTGGGCGGGGGAAGAGGCTGGCAAAGACAATAAGAACATTTCCAATCTGCCGAGCGCTTGGGATGAACAATGGGTCAAGCATTTTGGCGGAGTCGATGATCCGGACAAAAGAAGCGGATTTTTTCCAGCTAAGTTCACTCCCAAGGAAAACCCTTTTTATTTTGCGTTGCCGTATAATGATTTTGATGACAACGGGAAAAGAAAGCAAGAGGTGTATAGTCTGATCCCGTGGGCAAAAGAAAAAACTTGGGGACAACTGGAATCAGTCTGCAAAAATCGCTGGATAAAAATTATGAAAGGGGATAAAGCGGCGTATGCTCAGTGGCAGGACGTTGGGCCATTTAAGGAAGACGACAAAAATTATGTATTCGGAACGGCGGATCCTAAAAGCAAAATCAACAATAACGCGGGGCTAGATGTTTCTCCGGCTGTGAACCAATATTTGGGCCTGGCGGATGTCGACAAAGCCGACTGGCAATTTATTGATGCGAGCGCGGTGCCGGATGGTCCGTGGAAAAAAGTCGTGACAACTTCCCAGTGTTATTGGAATTAATAATCTTCAATAAACAAAAAAAGCCTCTCGCGGGGGCTTTTTTGGAATTTTTCAGCATTTCAGCAGTATTAGGATAAGCTAGCTACAAGCTAGTTGTTATCTTTAAGATGCATATATGGCGTATCGCGATGAACCGGTTTTTTATGACCGGGGGCACCATCGGTGGATATATTCTAAATGGTTGATTGGAATCCTGGCCTTTCTTATCTTTGGTTTTTTCGGGTTCACAATTTTTCATATCTGGAACTTTCCTGGTATGCCGATTCTCAATCTGGCCAAGGCCCAAAATCCTTTTCGGGGGGCGGCTAATGCGCCAAAAAGTCAGCCGGTTCGCAACTTGGCGGCAGCGAGCCCATTCAATCTGCAAAGGCAAGAAGCGCTGATCAAGCTTTCCGCATCGGTAAATTCAACCCAAAACTATAAGCCAAGAATAATCGGGTTTTATGTTAATTGGGATGATACCAGTTTTTCTTCACTCAAAACCAATTTGGGGAAAATGGATGAGTTGATTCCGGAGTGGCTTCACTTAAGCGGAACCGACGGGGCAATTGCTGTTGATGATCAAGTTCAACAAGACAAGGTACTTTCCTATATCAAGCAAAACCGCCCAAGCACCCTGATTGTTCCTTTGATCAATAATTTTAGCCAACAGAATCAAGATTGGGATAGCGAAGTTTTGGTCGGGATGCTCAAGGATCCGGTGGCGCGGTCCAAAAACATTCAAAATTTGCTCGAGTTTGTCAGACAAAATAATTTTTCCGGAATTAGCATTGACTACGAAAGTGTTCCCCTGACCAGTCAGCCCGACCTGGCTGTTTTTATGAAAGAACTTTATGCCGCGTTCCACCCCTTGGGGCTGGAAGTTTCCCAAAATATTCCGCTGGATGACCCGGCCTTTGACGCCAAAATATTGGGACAATCCAACGATTTTTTGATTCTCATGGCGTATGATGACCATTCGATTTATGACTCATTGGCCGGTCCGGTGGCAGATCAAAATTGGTATTTGCAAAGCGTTCTTAGTCGGTTTGCGCAATTACCCCCGGAAAAATACATAATTTCGCTCGGCAATTACGGTTATGATTGGGAAGATGGCGCGATGAATGGACACGAGTTGACTTTCCAGGATGCACTCCGAATCGCAAGAGAATCTGAAGGAAAGATTTCCCTAGACGCCGAATCGCTCAATCCGACCTTTGATTATTACGACGATCAGAACAAACTGCGGCATGTCTGGTATCTGGACGCGGCGACAACTTTTAACGAAATATCAGCCGTGAAAAAATATTTGCCCAACGGATATGTTTTATGGCGGCTCGGATCCGAAGATCCTTCCATTTGGAAAGTTTTTGCCGGAGCCAATGCGCTTGATCAGAATGTGGCAGATTCCCTGAAAATTCTTAATTATGGCTATGATATTGATTATGAAGGAGCCGGGGAGGTGCTCAAGGTGACTGCTGTTCCCAAGGAGGGATCCCGAGAAATAAAATATGACAGCCAACGGGGAATGATTACCGGCCAAACCATCACTGATTATCCCTCTCCCTACATAATTACCCGCTGGGGAGGGGTTAAAAATAAAATTGCGCTGACCTTTGATGACGGACCGGACTCGGCTTATACGCCGCAAGTTTTGGATATTTTCAAAAAATATAAAGCCAAGGCAACCTTCTTTGTCATCGGTGCCAATGCCAATCAGATGCCGGAACTTCTGAAAAGAGAAATCAACGAAGGCCACGAAATCGGCAATCACACCTATTCTCATCCGGATATTTCAGCTATTTCTAATCGGCAGTTTGAACTGGAACTGAATACAACACAAAGTATGCTGGGTGGCATCATCCAAAGAAATACCCATCTTTTTCGTCCGCCCTACGCGGAAGATATAGAACCGGAAACTCCCGAACAAATTAATCCACTCCTTTTTTCCAGCGATAATGGTTATTATACGGTATCGATGCATATCGATCCCAGCGATTGGTCCAGTCCGGGAGTGAATGAAATTGTGAACCGAGTTATTGATGGAGCCAAAAACGGTCAGGGCAACATTGTTTTATTGCACGATAGCGGAGGAGACCGCACGCAAACAATTGCCGCCTTGCCGAAGATAATTGAGGGACTGCAGGCGAGCGGTTTTCAACTGGTAACCATCTCGGAATTATTGGCAACGCCGCATGATGCAATAATGCCCCCAGTTTCTGTGGCAGCTAGTTTCCGGTCCAGCATTAACGGAGTAACTTTTAATATTATTAATTGGCTGGGAAACATTTTAGTTTTCTTGTTTTCCGCCGGAATAATCCTCGGAATTCTCCGATTAATTTTTATCGGCACGCTAGCTGTTATTCAATGGGCCAAATGTCAATTCGGCAGCCGCTGTGATTATGCCAACGGTTTTTCCCAAAAGGTGAGCATCGTTGTTCCGGCCTATAATGAGGAAAAGGTGATTGTGGCCACCATTAGTTCTCTTTTGACAACTAATTATCCCGATTTTGACATTGTCGTGGTGGATGACGGTTCGCAAGATGGCACTTATCAATTGCTTGCGGACAATTTTTCTGCCAATCGGAGCGTCAGAATTTTTTCCATACCGAACGGAGGAAAATCAGCCGCTCTCAATTTTGGAATTGCCCAGACTGACGCAGAGATAATCATTACTTTGGACGCCGACACACTGTTCACTCCGGAAACAGTCGGTAAGCTGGCGCGCCATTTTATAAATCCGAGAGTCGGGGCAGTGGCTGGCAACGCCAAAGTCGGGAACCGCGTCAATCTGCTGACACGCTGGCAGGCACTGGAATACATTACTAGCCAAAATCTCGATCGGCGAGCTTTTGATATTATGAACGCCATTACGGTTGTGCCGGGAGCGGTCGGCGCATGGAAGAGAGCGGCAATTGGCGAAGCGGGTGGATTTTCCAATCTGACTTTGGCAGAAGATACTGATCTGACTTTTGCCATCATCCGGAACGGTTACAAAGTGCGCTATGAAGATGAGGCACTGGCTTTTACGGAAGCACCCGACACAGTCAGGAATTTCATCAAACAAAGATTTCGCTGGATGTATGGCAGCTTTCAAGCGGTTTGGAAACATCGCGATACTTGGTTTCGGCCGCGCTATCGAGCACTCGGCCTCTGGTCCATTCCCAATGTTTTGGTCTTTCAGGTGTTTTTCCCGCTCATTTCTCCCTTTATGGATTTGGCGCTAGTTTTTTCCTTGATCTGGGCTTTTTGGCAAAAATACCAGCACCCACTGGACTATTCCGTGACGCATCCTTTTCGGGAAGTCCTTTTCTACTATTTATTTTTTTTGGCTATCGATCTCGCGGCGGCCATTCTGGCTTTTATTTTGGAAAGGAAACCTGAAAATTGGACACTTATTTTCTGGCTGGCTTTCCAACGATTTTTCTATCGGCAACTTATGTATTATGTCGCGATTAAAACTATGTTTACCGCGCTCAAAGGTAAGGTGGTTGGTTGGAAAAAATTTGAAAGAAAAGCCACAGTAGAAGTTCCGGTTACTGTTCAATAAATCAATAGTTGCCATCAGAAAATAAAAATTTTTGGAAATAAAAAAGGGAGGGTCCGCGTTGCAGCCCTCCCAAGAGAGAAGTTCTTTGCTAGTGGAGAGTGTCGGTTTCATCTTTGGTGACGTTATGTTGTTTCAGATATGATTTGGGGAGACTTGGTCTCCCTGAACTGCTTATCATCCACAAAAAGTGTTCCATTAGCTCACGGTGGTCCGCTTTTGTTTTGTCGTAGGCCACAACTTCTCCGGTCAGCCAGTTATAGAAAAATTTTTCATAATCATCTTCCCGACTGTCTGATACTGGACTTAGCTGAACAGCTTTAAGACGGATCGGCGATGGCGCGCCGCAAGCATGCGTCACAGGAAACCCATGAATGTTGGTACTGAGTTCGATTATTTTCGGGTGGAACGTCTTACTATTTTCGGCTTTAAACCGGTTGTGATCAGGCTGCTTTTTCAAGGGATAATCCCTTTTGTTCTTGGAAAGTAAATAGGAAAAAAACAGTAAGACTGCTCCGAAATACAGCTGGCTGATGTTATCCCAGCTAAACGCGTCGGTTTTTTGAAATCCCCAATTTTCTACGGCAGAACCAATGGCAATCATTCCGGCGACAAAACTTCCGAACAAAAAAACCCGGTGGTTAATTGAGCGCAACGACCATTTCATGAGCCTACCTCCTCTGGGATTTATTCTATGTTATTATAGAAATAAAAGCGGCAATCTATGTAAATTGGGAACGAACAAGCTTCGGATAAGCATACATCATTTTTAGATATTTGTCAACCATTTTGTTGACAAAGGATTATTTTAGTGCTATATTTTGCTGTAGCCAGTGAATTTTCTGCTGACAGCTCAGCAGTTTTTTTTATTAAAATTATTATGGAGATAAGAAACATTGCAATTATCGCTCACGTTGACCACGGCAAGACGACCTTGACCGATGCTTTGATGCGCCAAACCGGCATGGTCACCGACGAAACTGTCAGCATGGATTCCAATGCTTTGGAAAAAGAACGCGGTATCACTATTTATTCCAAGAACACAGCAGTCTTTTATAAGGACACGAAAATAAACATCGTGGACACTCCTGGACACGCTGATTTCGGGAGCGAAGTGGAGCGAGTTTTGCGCGCTATTGACAGCGTGGTTTTGGTGGTGGACGCGCAAGAAGGCCCGATGCCGCAAACGCGGTTTGTGCTTAAAAAGTCTTTGGAATTGGGAATAAAACCGATTGTAGTCATTAATAAGATCGATAAGCCGGCGGCTAATCCGGACCGGACTCAAGAGGCTGTCTACGAACTCTTTTTGGATTTGGGAGCAACAGATGAGCAGCTGGATTTTCCGGTAGTGTATGCCAATGGACGGGCGGGAATCGCTATGCTGCATCTGGGCGAAACGGCAAAAGATCTAACGCCGCTCTTAGAAACAATTTTAGCTAGAGTGTCTCCAGCTAAGTCCGATTTGGAAGCTCCACTACGTATGCAACCATTCAATCTGGCGTATGATAATTTTTTAGGCCGTTTGGCCATCGGACGGATCCAGGAGGGAAAAATAAAAGATGGACAATCTGTGATAATCAAAAAATCAACGGGCGAAAGCCGCTCCGGGCGAATAACCAAGCTGTATACTTTTAGCGGAATAAAAAGAGAAGAAGTCAAAGAGGCTCAAGCCGGAGACATTGTAATGATTGCCGGCATCGCCGACATCTACATTGGCGAAACTGTCTGCGAATCGGCTGACCAAGCAACTTTACCGGCAATCTCTATCGATGAGCCAACCATTTGTCTTAACTTTGTAGTCAATGACTCTCCTTTCGCGGGACGCGAAGGAAAGTTTGTGACTAACGAGCAATTAAAAGAAAGATTGGCAAAGGAGCTGGAAGTGAATGTCGGACTGCGTATTGATTTTGAGGGCGACCATTACAAAGTTTATGGGCGGGGCGAGCTTCACATTGCTATTCTTTTGGAAAATATGCGCCGCGAAGGCTATGAAATGCAAGTTTCCCAGCCGAGAGTCATTATAAAAGAAGAGAGCGGAGCCGCCCCTGGCGAGCCAAAGAAAAAATTGGAACCATTTGAAGAGCTGACCATCGACGTGCCGGAAGTATCCACCGGGATGGTTATGGAAAAAATTGGTAAGCGCAAAGGCTTGATGGCCAATATGAAACAGTTAAGCGGCCAAACGCGAATGATTTTTGAAATTCCGACCCGTGGACTTCTAGGCTATCGGGGAGAATTTATGATCGATACGCGAGGCGAGGGGATAATGTCGGCGCGCGTCATCGGATTCAAGCCCTATGCGGGGGAAATCCAAAAACACTCTGTCGGTTCCATGATTTCAATGGCAGCTGGGAAAGCTTTGGGATTTTCCCTGGCTAATTTGCAGGATCGCGGAACTTTGTATATCGGACCGGCCACCGAAGTTTATGAAGGCATGGTCATCGGAAATACCGCGAAAGGTTTGGATATGTCGGTTAATCCGACCAAGGGTAAGCAGATGTCCAATATGCGTTCATCCGGAGCTGATGAAGCTTTGCAGTTGGCACCACCGCGCCTGATTTCCATCGAAACCGGATTGGAAATTATGGCCGAAGATGAATATCTGGAAATTACGCCCAAGAGTGTTAGAATAAGAAAGCAATATCTAACAGAGAACGAGCGGATTCGTGCGCAGAGAAAAAGGGAGTAATCCTGGATACTGCTGAGGATTAATTTTTTTTCGAAATTAACTCAAAGCTTTCATTTCCAGCTGAAATTTCCCCTCCATCGACGGCCACCAATGGTAAATTTCAGGTAAATTAAATCTTTTCAGACAAAAAATTTCTCAAAAAATTTAATCCCACGATTCCGTAATCCTTCTTGATTTTTATGTTTAAGCTAAAAAAAATATTAGCGGCGGCAGTCATCATTGTGATAGCCGTTTTTGTTTATCGGGCAATCAATAAAAATGATCCGTCAGCGGATCGGCTGGTTCAGGATCCAATATTGGAAACACCAACACTGAATCAGGTAGGGGAAAAAAGTTCAGACGCAGTTTCTTTGGAAACGCCCGACGCGAAAATTAAAAAAAATCCTACTGGCGAAGCTATAGCAAGTGTTCCCTTTTTGACGCAGGCGCCTTTTGCAATTTGGGATCCGCTTCACGAGGATGCCTGTGAAGAAGCGAGTCTCATCATGGTCAAACATTTTTTGGATAAAGACCAAGATCTGACACCCGCTTCCGGTGATGTGGAAATAAGAAAAATAATACAGTATGAAGAGAAAAACGGTTACGGCATCAGCATATCTTTGGAACAATTGAAAAAAATCGCGAAGGAATATCTGGGAATGCCAACCGGGCGCATTAAATATAGCCCGACCATAGATGACATAAAAAAAGAACTGGCTGACGGAAGACCAGTCATCGTGCCGGCGGCCGGGAAAATTCTTCCCAATCCGAATTTTAGAAATGGCGGACCGAACTACCATATGCTGGTGGTCGTCGGTTACGACAAAAATGGATTTATCACCAATGATCCCGGAACAAAAAAAGGCCAAGGTTTTCGCTATGCTTATGAAGGATTATTCAATGCGATCCATGATTGGGATGCAACCAATATTTTGAACGGACAAAAAGCTTATCTGGTTTTTGATTAGTCAATTACGTCCGCTTTCTTTTACGAAAAAGAAAGTGGACAGAAAGCCTGTCCGCATGCCGAGCAAGCGAGGCGGCCAGGGAAACTGCCGCTCGGGCTCGCGTGTCGGAAAATTATCGTTCCACTCGCTAAAATTATTGTTCCGCCCGCTGCAGCGGACTCCATAAATAATTTTTTAACCCTCGGTTCCGCTCAATTTTCACCGCCACGCTATGCAATGGGCGGAATGAATTTAAATTTAAAAATATCCGCGCATAGCGCAGCGCGTAAACAGATTTGAGCTTTTGAAAGCTTGCCCCCCACCAAAATTTTGGCGGGGGGTGAAAAATCACTCATCCCTTTTCGGAGCGGCGTCGTTTTTAGTGATTTTAGCGAAAAAGTGAAAAATTTGTCTCAGCGCAAGCCGGCGCGGTGATTTCTTTGTAACTTTTTTTGTCAGCAAAGAAAGTGAAGAAAAAGGTTGCTGCCAAAAAAAGTGGAGACAATGATTGCTGACAAAAAAGTGTTACGTAGCTTGCTACGTAACAAGAACCAGCGCTTTCTTCCAAAGAAAACGGACAAAGCTGCTTGCAAAGTTAGTTTTTAGTATTATAGTTAAGTCATGCTTGGTAGTGAAATTTCGACTGCACGCAGAATCGTGCTAAGCCGGGTAATAATAAATTGTTAAAATTTTACTACCGGGTATGATCAGCAGCATCGCTTATTCACCAATTCTCGGAAAACCCCTCATCATGTATGGGGGAATTCTGACTTTCCTCTTGCTTTTGCTGACCGCTGCTACCGCAATTATGAATCGCAGAGGAATTAATCTTATTCCATTTGCCTGGCATCCCAGGCTCGCCATCATCACCATAATTCTCGGAGCCATCCATGCCCTTTTTGGTCTTTCAATATATTTTGGATTCTAACTTTTCCTTGGCTGAAAAAATTAAAAATACTTATCCAAAATTTCAAACTCGTCTTCTCTCTCCGGATGGAAAACGAGTTCTGTTTTCCCTAGCGGTAGTTTTTCTAAAAATAGCGGAAAATTTTTTACCCTGTCGAATTCCCGCTCCGCGGGACCGCCATTGGCGGATTTAGCAGAGTTAATCCAGTCAAAACTTGCCAAAAAATCAGACGAATCAAAATAAAATTTTTTAAATTGTGGATTGTTTTTTTCCCACAGCCGACTCAATATTCTGGAAATGGCGCTGGAATTTTTTACGATTCCCTTTTTTCCGAAGCGCAGGTAAGGAATTTTGTACTTTTCCGCAATTCTTAAAAATATTTTGAAATACGACGGGAAAAAGTGGATATACTGGTGGGAATTCAAACCATCCGGCATCTTGCGGGATAGTCTTATAAACTTTTCAATTTGAGAAAGCCACTGGACTTCAACTTTTTCTAAACTGTCTTTTTGGGAAAAATGATGCCATAAAAAAAGAGCGCTTCGGCGGACGACGCTTTTTGTGCCCTTCATATTTTCATCAAAATTATTCAAGCGTAAGTGCAGGTCAATTTTTATTCTGGTGCTGACCAACTCGGCCAAATCCTGATCATCCGCAAGATGATCCACCAGCACCGCCACGCGGTCAACTTTGCCCGCCTTAGCCAAAGCCAAGATATTTTTAGTGGCTTCCTGACTCAATCCAAAGTCATCAACGGAAATTATCAATTTTTTCCTTAAATTAGTTGCTATT
>PFVN01000060.1:7125-9971 GCA_002790635.1 Candidatus Moranbacteria bacterium CG_4_9_14_3_um_filter_42_9 | reverse complement strand
AGCCGAGGAGGTTTTCAAAGTATGAATTTATGTGAGATATTTTTTAGGTTGTGCTTTCAAAACAAGATTTATCTAATGAAAGCTTCATGTAAAATCCTTTTAAATTCACCAAAACCGCCTGGGCTAGACTTGCGACTTTTTGCGCCACAAACCACAGAGAAATTACCGGACAATCAGCTCCGGTTTTTTCAAACATTATGCGATTTTGGTGATAGTGTTGCATAGCATTAAATTATATTACACAAGCTTTTTAACATTATTCCGGGTTTTTGTCAAATCAAAGTTTGTTTGTCCACTTTCTTTGGCAGCAAAGAAAGTGGACAGAAAGAAACTGCCACACCGGCTCGTGCTGTGGCAAATTCTTTCGCGGACTCACTAAAATCACTAAAAACAACGTCGCTCCGGAAAGGGATGAGTGATTTTTGCGCTCGTCCTCTGGAATTTGCCTACGCACATTCGCTATGTGCGGATATTTTAAAAAATTAACAAATCAGCCTTGCGATAGGATTCAGGAACGGATTCAGCTTTGCTGAAAACTACTTTTTCCTCCCCTTCCACTCCCGCTCGATTTTCCGGATGCCTTTCAGCAGTTCCGGCAGGATCCGCTCTTCACTCACCGATTTCACCACCTGGCCTTTGACAAAAATAGCGCCGGCTTTTTTCCCGCCCGCGATGCCGATGTCCGCTTCGCGCGCTTCGCCCGGCCCATTGACCACGCAACCCATCACTGCCACCTTGATCGGCGCGTCAATTTTCAAAAGCGCTTTTTCCACCTTTTCTGCCAGACCGATCAGGTTGATTTGGGTGCGGCCGCAAGTCGGACAAGAAACCATTTCCGGTCCGCGCCGGCGGAGTTCCAGGGCTTTGAGAATCGCCCAGCCCACCTTGACCTCCTCCAGCGGATCAGCAGTGAGAGATATGCGAAGCGTCGCGCCGATGCCCTCCTGCAGCAAAGTTCCGATGCCAATGGAATTTTTGACCGTGCCATTGAGAAAAGTTCCGGCTTCCGTCACGCCCAAGTGCAAAGGGTAATTCACTTTCCGGGCGAGCAAACGATAGCCCTCAATCATCCGCGGCACATCGCTGAACTTGATGGAAATCATAATATCCTTGAATTTCAGTTTTTCCAAAATCCGCACATGGCGCATGGCCGACTCCACCGCTGCTTTCGGCGTCGCGCCAAATTTTTCCAAAAGGTCTTTTTCCAACGAACCCATATTCACGCCGATGCGGATCGGGATCTTTTTTTTCTGACAAGCCACCACCACCGCGCGCACTTTTTCCACCGAACCGATGTTGCCCGGATTGATCCGGACTTTATCAATCCCCTGCTTCACAACTTCCAGCGCCAATTTATAATCAAAATGGATGTCCGCCACCAAAGGAATGTGGATCTGCTTTTTTATACGGCCAATGGCCTTGGCCGCCGCCATATCCGGCACTGCCACACGGATGATTTCGCAACCCTCTTTTTCCAAAGCCAAAATTTGTTTGACCGTCGCTTTGATGTCGCGCGTATCCGTATTGCACATTGATTGCACCCGGACCGGATTGGTTCCTCCGAGCTTTAACGAACCAACTTTGACAACGGTTGAAACGTATTTTTTGGGCATTTTTTTAGCTTATAGATTACGGCGCGAGTTTAATCGCCTCTCTCGTTACTTTCGGAACTTCTTTGCTGAAAAAGGTTTTGACTTCTTTCCAATTAGCTTTGAAATAAATTTCCGGATCCGGGTCGGACTCCGCGTCGGCGAAATAAACCAGGCTTTTCAAAATATGATGGTAATCATGCGCGACTGACGGATATTGTTTTTTCAATTTTCTCAGCGTATCAATCAAGGGCTCCATATTTTTCGCGCACCGAAAAAGATCAAAAAAAATCCCTTTTGCGGCCGCGCTGGGAAATGTCGATTATTTTCATCACAGAAACGTCCAGCGGATGGATAATTTTTATCGATCTGAATCTTAACATTTTTTATACTGGCTTAAAAACCGGATAAGCGATAAAACTTACTTTTGCTCCAAATAGTTCGCCGTAAATAGTATTTTTTCTGTTAAAATTTATTCTCCAGTCCGCGTTTTAAGAAAAATTTCCCAAAACTTCAATATTATCAAAATTTTTCCTATTCATAAAAAAATCTAAATCAACAGATCTTCTTTGTCCAACTTGCAAAGCTAGCGCCGTTCCTCCAGCCAGATACCAGCCATTTTTTCCTAACCATTCCGCTGGACAAAAAATCCAGCGCCTTTTTTGTCGCTCGCGGTATCGTATCAAAATGCCAGTTTATATTTTTTCTAGCATCAATAGCCATAAATTTTTCGTTTCAGGTCTTAAGCTTCTGGATTTTTTAACAATTTTTTTTAAAAGATTTTTATCATAAAAACTCCAAAGCCATCTCACTTCTCTGTCGTTTCCAAAATCAAAAATCCGCTCAATCACATATTGCGCGTTCTTTTTAGTGTCTATTTTATTGGAATCAACATCCCAAAATAAGGCTTGCCTGAATTTCATATTGCCTTAATTATAGCAAAAATCAGCGAAAAAATCAAGATAAAAAAACAGGCTTTCGCCCAGGCTGATCAAATTCAAACCAACTAAAAGCTACTTCCTGTTAATCACTTCTATCTTTTCCTCAATTTTTTCAACTTGAATTTCAAGGCTCTTATGTTCAAACCTGTCGACTTTTTTGTTTAATTCTGCCTTGAGTTAATTTTTTGTATCAAGAATTTCTTTTTTAAGTTTCTTTTCCAAGTCCGTAAATCTTTCGTCTACTTTTTTGAATTTTTCATCCATATCATTAAAGCCATTGCCAATCATCAAAGCCAATTTATTCATCGTTATCTTT
>PFVN01000060.1:0-7119 GCA_002790635.1 Candidatus Moranbacteria bacterium CG_4_9_14_3_um_filter_42_9 | reverse complement strand
TTACTTTTTTTCATTTTTTAATAATTTATTTTTCTTTAAGCTAGTTAGTTAGTTGACGCACCATCATCCCCCTTACTCTCTTCGTCCTGTTCCTCTGGAATTTGAGCTTTCAAAACCCTTATTTCGGGAAATATGACGGTTCTAATATATGTCCTGATGTCGGCTGCGTCCGCATGCACTATTTTTAAAAGCGCTCGGGCATCAACCAGAATCGCCCGGAATTCCCCTTCCGCGTGTCCGCAAGTCAAACTTTTTGACTCTTGCAATTTGGCGATATAAGCTACATAATCTGTTTTAAATTTATCAATTTTTGTCTGCAACTCTGACAGATAACCCTCAAGCGTAGTCGTGGTGAGTCCGGCCGCCTTAAACCGAGTGATAAGCTTATTTACACGGTTGACCAGATTACTATAAATTTTTTGGTGCTTTCCTTTCCGTTCATCAAAATGCGCAGTTCTCTCCGCAATTTTTTCCTCTATTTTAGTACAGCGCTCTTCGGTAAATTTTTCCTTGAATTCTTCCTTTAGTTTTTTCTTTTCTTCCAGCCTCAATGCGAACTCATCCTTAATTTTTTCTCGGATATCCTTAGCCGCTTCTCTGGCAGTTTCCCATTCCTGTTTCAGACCCTCTCTTTTTTGCTCCCATTCCTGTTTCGCATCTTCTCTTTTTTGCTCCCACTCTTTTTTCTTCTGCTTCTTGTCTGTCTCACCTTGCTGTTCCTGATTTGTATTTTGTTCGTCTCCGCTTTCACTATCATCAGCATACGCTAAGCCAACGTAAGCTAGCGCAAGGAGAGACAAAGCAATTGCAAATATTTTTTTGCTGGTCATTTTTATTTTTTTCCAGCTTAAATTTCAGCCGGATATATTAAAAATCAGTTGCCTAGATTATAACGTTTTTCCAAAACTCGGTCAACCCCATTAGAAGCTACTTTTTTTCAAGTTCAAAAAATCTCTTTATTTTAAATCCATATAAGCTTGGGTCTCTAAGCGGGGTCAACTGCCTACTTTGAACGAATTTCGTTAATTCCACCAGGCATATATTTTTGGAGAACTTCAGGTATTTTCACACTACCGTCGGCTTGCTGATAGTTTTCAATCAGCGCGATAAATGTCCGCGGACTGGCCAGAGCCGTGTTATTGAGCATATAAATATATTTTTTCTGGCCATCCGCGTCTGCATACCGCACATTCAGCCTCCTGGCCTGCCAATCCAAAAAATTGCTGGCCGAACAGGTTTCGCCCCAACGTTCCAGACCTGGCAGCCAGGCTTCAATGTCAAACATTTTATATTTTCCCAGTCCCATATCGCCTGTGCAAATTTGCAGTTGACGGTATGGCAAACCGAGTTCTTCGTGCATCTCCTTGGAAATACCCACCATTTCATTTTGCAACTTGTCGGATTCATCAGCGTCAGCTTTAGCCAGAATAACTTGTTCGACTTTCATAAACTCATGGACACGATAAAGCCCCTTGGTATCTTTGCCGTAGCTACCAATTTCACTGCGATAACATTGGCTATAGCCGCAAAGGCGCAGTGGCAATTGCTCTTCTTTGAGGATTTCATTGGAATAATAAGCCAGGAGCGAAGGTTCGGCTGTTCCCACCAAAAATTTTCTTTCTTTGCTTTTTGTTCCGTCGGAATTTTTGTCCGGTGTCGCCACTTCATAAATTTCATCTACTTCCGGGTCATACTCGGACCCTTTGAAATACCCACTGCCAAACAAAGCAAACTCCTTCACCAAGGTTGGAACCAGCATCGGCGCGTAACCCTTGGAAATCATTTTATTGATCGCATACAGCATAAAAGCCATCATCAACGACACGCCTTCGTTTTTCACATAATAACCGCGGTAGCCGCCGACCTTGGCCCCCCGCTCCAAGTCCAAAATATCCAAGTTTTTCCCGATTTCAATGTGATTTTTCGGAGTAAAGGAAAATTTCGGCAATTCTCCCCAACGGTAAATTTCCACATTATCCTCATCGCTTTTCCCGATTGGCGTATCTGCTGAAACCAGATTGGGAACATTGACCATCAGCGCATCAAATTGCGCTTTCACTTTCTTATATTCCGGTTCGATTTTGATGATTTTTTCTTTCACTTCTTTGCCGCGCACAATCAATTCGGCCTTGTCCGTCGCGCTCTTCATCGCTTCGTTCAGTTGGTTCTTTTCAGCGCTCAGTTTTTCTATTTTCTGAAGCAGTGTCACTCTTTTTTCATCCACCGCCAAAAGCTCCTCCAGGCTTAAACTGACTCCCTTGTTCGCGATAATTTCCTTGAGTTGTTCTTCTTTTTCTCGGATGAATTTGATGTCGAGCATACCCAGTAGTAGAACTTAGATTTTTTATTTCAAATTGCCTCCGGTAGTGATCGAAGTTTCACTACGGAGCACGGTTTAATTTTACCAATTTACAAGCTTTTTATCAACCACTAATAAGAAAGGTCAAGGCGTGCTTCTTTTTTGAAAACTTTTTTATAAATTCCATGCGGAGCGACAATTTCGCGAACAGAAAGAGTCGCCACCATCGAGACAAAAATAGCCATGTTGACATCCAAAAACATCAACACATAGAAGACCAGCGAACCCAGAAAAGACGCCGGGATATAAGTTGATTCTTGATTAAAAACGGAGGGAAGATTGCCCATAAGTGCATTGCGGATAATGCCACCGCCCACACCGGTGATCGTCCCCATGATGACTGAGACTATAAGCGCGATTATCCCATGTGGATTGCCCTGAAAAAGATGACTCGTGGTCACGGAAATTCCGATGATCGCGAAGGCAGCCAACCCCAGTGAATCCAAAAAACGGAAAAAAGAAAAACCCCGTTTAAAAAAATGCGGGATGAAATAAGTCGCCACACCGCCAAGGATGGAAAGCAAAAGATAATTCTGGTCTTCCAGATAAAAAAGCGGGGTGCGGCCGATGACCAGATCACGGAAGGTTCCGCCGCCCACTGCCGTCACGATCCCCATAAGCGTCACCGCAAAAATATTGAGATTTTTTTCCCGCGCCTGGAATGCTCCCGCGACTGCGAAAGCAAAAGTGCCGATCAAATCAAGAAAATACATACTCTATTTTTCCCGAAATATCTTTTTAAATGCTTTGACAACCTTTTTGAACTTTTTCTTTTCTGCTTCGAAAAATATCTTATTATTATAATCCTTTATCAGTTTTTTTAGATTATTCTTGGCCAAATCCTTGTAGTCTTCATTGGCGATGACCGCCAGGCCCAGATAGTAGGCCGGCGAGAAATGGGCAATGGCATCAGCCGAAGCGACAATTTTTTCCTCGACGGTTTTAGGAAATTCTTCTTTGCACCGATGACAAAGCGCGATGTTGCTGGCGGCTCTGGCCATTTTCTTGCCAAATCCTTTTTTTACCAGTAAATTATACGCTTTTACAGCTCCCACTAAATCATGCTTTTGCTTCGAATAGACAAGGCCAATATCATGCATGATCGCTCCAATGTAAATAATATCTTTGTCGCCACCATATTTAACCGCCATTTTTTGGCTGGCTTCCGCTACAGTCATAACATGATAATCCCAAAAATTTTTCAAAAATTCCCTGCGTTTCGGATCGGCGTTAATTCCGGTTTTCGGCGGATTGTAATGAATATTTTTAATCGCCTTTTCCAGCTGTTTTATTTTCGCGTTTACCATACGTACATAGAGCAAATTATTTTAGAATTTTATTCTTTTAACTTTTTCACCTCTTTTTTATCCTCAATCAGCTTCCTCTTATGTAATTTATAGAGCAATGGCACAACTCCGCAATCGGCACATTTCCCCCAGTTGCAACCCTGGTTTTTTTGTATAATTTTCGGCACATGGCAATTTAACGATCAAAAAATTCTTTATTCATAAATAAAAACTATTTCCAATTTCTTTTTTTATTTAATTCTTCTTTTTCTCGAAAAGCCTTCTCCAAATCGATACTGAAATAATTACAGATGTCTAGAAGATAAGTAAAAACATCGGCCGCTTCATGAGTCAAATGGAATTCTTCTGAATTTTTGTCAGACTTTATTTTTTGGGTTTTTCTCGCCGCTTTAGCCAATTCCCCGCATTCTTCAATAAACAACATAAAAACTTCGGGAACCGTTTCTTTATCAAATCCGCGCTTCTTAATCATTTTCGCGACATATTTCTGAAAATCTTTCAGAGTCGGATTTTTCTTTAGTTTTAAAATTGATTTATTCATCAACAGTTTATTTGCTTTTCATCGGCGGAAAGATGACGGTTTCACGCACGGATTTATTGAGAATGAAAGCGAAAAACCGCTCGCTGAGACCAAATCCGCAGGCTGGCGGCATACCATATTCCAGCGCTTCCACAAAATCTTCATCCATCATCTGAGCTTCTTTATCACCGGCCGCCCGCAGTTTCATCTGTTCCGCAAAACGATTTCTTTGATCCAATGGATCGTTGAGTTCGGAAAAGCCGTTGCCCAGTTCGCTTTTTCCCGCAATTACCTGGAACCGCAAAACCTTCGCCGGATTTCTAGGATCACGCTTGGCCAGTGGTGAAACTTCGATCGGATGACCGACCAAAAAACAGGGTTGGATCAGTTTTTGCCGGACGGTTTTTTTGTAAAGCGTGTCGATCATCCGGCCCTTGCTATAGCCTTTTTCGTATTTTATTCCCAGCTCATCGGCCTTTGCGCGCAAATCCCCAACGGACACATCAGTCGATAGATCAAGTCCGGTTTCTTTTTTAAATTCCGCAAAATAATCAACCTGAGGAAATTTTTTATCCCAGCCGATTTTTTGTCCTTCGTATTCGGTTTCATATCCGCCAGTAATTTTCTGCACGATTTCCTTGAACAATTTTTCCACCAGCCTCATCCCTTTGTCCATATCGGCATAGGCCCAATAAAATTCCAGGCTGTCATATTCCTGCAAATGTTCCCGATCAATGCCTTCGTTTCTAAACACTCTCCCAATTTCAAAAACTTTTTCATACCCGCCGACCAAAAGCCTTTTGAGCGCCAACTCCAGCGAAATACGCAGATAAAAATCCCGTCCGAGCGCGTTATGGTGCGTTATGAAAGGTTCCGCGTCCGCCCCGCCGGGAATGTTTTCCAGAATCGGAGTTTGCACTTCCAAAAATCCGCCTTTGACCAAAAAATTTCGAACTGTCTGCCAAAAAATATTCTTTTTCTGAAAAATGTCCCGCGCTTCGCCGTTCATCATCAAATCCAGATAGCGCCGACGCAAAAGTTCTTCTGTGTCCTTGAGCCCATAATATTCTGTCGGAATCGGCCGGACATTTTTGCTGAGCATTGTCCAGTCTTTGACTTCCAATGTTTTTTCTTCTTTTTTGGTTTTGAAAAGTTTCCCGAAAACTTCCACAAAATCCCCTATTTCCACGTTCTCAATAAATAATTTATATTTATTCTCAACCACATTTTTTTTATTCAAGAAGAGTTGAATTTTTCCGGATTCATCTTCGATATGAGCAAAGGCTGAACCGCCCATTGGCCGCAACGACTTCACCCGTCCGGCCAAAAAAATCTCTTCATCCAGAAGATCTTCGAATTTTTTCAGAGCTTCACCATTAACAAAATTTCGCTTGGTTTTTTCCGGATACGCTTCCATACCGGAATTTTTTATTTTTTCCAGTTTTTCTAATTTAATCTTCAGAATGTCTTCGCGCATATTGGTAAATATTTGCTGTTTAGCACGCATTTTATGATTAAATTCTACCTTTATTCCGGTAAAAAATCAACATAAAAAAACTCCCCGTCACAGCGGAGAGCTCCATAAATCAAAAAGTGGCGCTTACTCTAAGATAAAAACTGCCGAGGCCAAAACGGTCGTCCATTTTCCATTTTTATTGCCTTGAGCGGTTTGCGCGATTGATTTTGTTTTAAATATTTTACCGGAAGCCTTATACACCTGTTCCCTGGAATTCCAGGCCTCTTCTGAATCAAATTCAATGTCCAGGGTAGTTGCCAGCATGGTGGCCGCCAGATCTTCGGCATAATCCGAAACTGTTTTTTCTATTTCTCCGAAACTATGATGTTCCGATAAATAGCCATACATTTTCTTTTTATTGGTCGGAACTGCCAGACCGATGGCCGCTCCCGCCAAACGATTGGGTTCATTGGTTTCAATTCTCGCCAGAACGCAAAAAGTGATCTGCCCGGGTTTTAGCATCTTGAGACCCTTCTCCCGCGAGATTATTTTGCAGTCCGGCGGAAAAATGCTGGAAACCGTCACCAAGTTGAACTTTTCAATTCCCGCGTCGCGGAGTGCCAATTCAAAGGAAGCTAGTTTTTCTTTGTCTCGACCGACCCCTTTGGTAAAAAAAACATATCTTGGAACCATTTTAATTTGCTCCATTCCGCCTTGCAAAATGGAATTTAAAAAAAATTAACTCGCCTCATTAGAACTACCCGCCAGAAATTTTTTCTTCCTTAGAATCTTTCGCAACTGTAAATATTAAAATTTCTAACGGTGCTGATGTTTATAAATATAACACTTATCAAAATTTTTACAATGCTTTTTCAAGCCTTTCGGCTCAGCCCGCAACTTGCTCTGCGGATGTAAAAAAACACCCTCCGCTCCGACGGAAAGTGTTCTGAAAATTATTTCACTTCAATTATTTTATATTTAACTTTGCCCAATGGAATTTCAATTTCCACTTCATCACCCTTCTGCCGGCCCATAAATCCTTTGCCCATCGGAGATTCATTGGAAATTTTCATATCACTCGGTTTGGCTTCATTAGAACCGACGATCTGAAATTCCATCTCGCTGCCGTCATACTTGACCTTGACTCGGGAGCCCATCTGCACGACATTAGAATCCTTGTCAAAAGAAACTACGGTTGATTCCTTGAGCAACACTTCCAATTCCACAATCCTGGCTTCATTTTCCGCTTGCTGGCTCTTAGCTTCGCTATATTCAGCGTTCTCGCTTAAATCGCCCTGCTCCTTGGCTTCCTTTATCGCATTAGCGATTTTTTGGCGCAGCGTCGTTTTTCTCTGCTCCATCTCTTCTTTTATTTTCTTCAGTCCTTCCTGCGTTATAAACTTTCCCATGATACTTGTGTCAATTTATTAAATTAAAAAAATTATTGTTGCCGAAGCAACAACGATCGAATTTATCT
>PFVN01000049.1:177-9970 GCA_002790635.1 Candidatus Moranbacteria bacterium CG_4_9_14_3_um_filter_42_9 | reverse complement strand
TCGCCGATTATGTTGCTCACCGCGCTCGCCATTCGCATTGATAGCGTTGGACCGATAATTTTCAAAAACGAAAGAATCGGTAGTGATGGCCGAAAATTTTTTGTTTACAAATTTCGTTATATGAAGTGGGAACATTGCATATCCCAGGAAAATCCGGCCGTTGGCGCTGCTCTGAAGCTGGAACAGCAACTGATTGAAAAACAAAGCGTCCGGAAAGGTCCTCTTTACAAGATAAAAGATGATCCGCGAAAAACGCGCGTCGGCAAGTTCATCGAAAAATATTCAATCGATGAATTGCCCCAATTTTTCAATGTCCTTTTTGGCTCGATGAGCCTCGTCGGTCCGCGTCCGCACCAGGAGCGGGAAGTGGAAAAGTATATGGATTATCACCGGCGCCTTTTGACTATCAAGCCTGGAGTGACGGGAATGGCACAGGTCGCCGGTCGGTCGGATCTGGATTTTAATCGTGAGTATCATTTGGATCTATTTTATATAGAAAACTGGTCGCTTTGGCTGGACATTCAGATCTGTTTTAAGACTTTTGGAGTGCTGTTTCGCAGCCGAAAAAACTTGTAAAAGCACCTGATAAAAATTATTTGCGTTCACTTTTCACGCAATCAACTCGTTTGCTGAGACGCATAGATATTTAGGCTATGCGATTTTATTTTTGGGAATGATCATAGAAGGGGAACTATTTTTTTTAACCTACGGGATATTCCTGCATCTTAAAGATTTTGATCCGGGAGATGTTTTTATTTTTGCCTACCCGGGAGTGATTTTTAGCGATATCTTCTGGTATCATCTGGGCGTTTTTTAAAAAAAATTAGTTTCAACGAGCGGCTTTCTTAAAAGAAGCGAGGAACGAGCAAGAAAATTATTTCCTTATTTTGAAACTAATCCTACCAGGGCGCTTCTGACCTCCAGGTTTGTGGCTGGTACCAATCATGCCACTATGGTTTTGGCCGGGTTTTTAAAAATGGATTTTAAATATTTTTTGAAACTACGGCTAGCCATTTCTTTTGTTTGGTGTGTTTTTTTCTGCTAATGGGATATTTGTTCAGTTTTGCGGCCATTGGCTATAGTCATAAATTTGAGAAGTTCATTCAAGTCGCACTGGTCCTTTTAGTCGCGGCAAAACTTTTCGCACAGTTACTGAAATATGTTTTTGAGGAAAAAGGACAAGAAAAGTAGTTCGGATTAAAATGGCTTATTTAAAACAAAAAATTGCAATTACATTGTCGACTATTGACAGGGGGTCTTTTTTCGTGCTAAGATATTCAGTTATTTAAAATATTGAAAAAATCTGGACCGTTTTTTTTGACGGTCGGAAAGGAGAACGCATGGCACGCATTCGAGAGCCGACCAGATTCAGGTCTGTTCAAAACAAGACCTGAACATCCCCGCGGCGCCGGGACTGCCGCGCTCACGGCGGAGCGCGGCGGATCTCCTGAAAAGACTCGCGACCTTTAGAAAATCTGGTCGCAAATCAAAGTCGGAAGGGGAGGTGAAGTGGACTGAATCAGCAGTATCCCACTGGCTTCGTCTAGTGGCACATATCGGCATGGTAAGCCGAGCAGTACCGCCACCATCAGGTGGCTCAAGGACCAAACGGTCCTTCGTCCCCGAGCGGAAGCTCGGCTGAAGCGAAATAGACCAAGAAAAGCGCTTCGGTGAAAACCGGATTTTGCCTTGAGGAAACTGTTTTGCTCTCGGCTGATGGGACGCCGGCTGTTGGCACGGCCGGCTAAAAAATGCCAAAGAGGAGGTTATCCACCGTGATGGACCCTCCTTTTTTATTTTGTCTAAAAGCCCCAAACACGCTAGAATAAGGGATATGAAAATAGCCTTGGTCCATGATTATCTCGTTCAATACGGCGGAGCCGAAAGGGTGCTGGAATGTTTTACCGAGCTTTTTCCTTACGCTCCGATTTATACTATAGTTTATAGCCAGGAGTTGATGCACGGAGTTTTTGCCGATAAAAACATTAAAACTTCCTTTATCCAGAAATTTCCTTTTGCCAAGGAAAGACACCGGATTTTCCCGCAATTTATGCCGGCGGCGATTGAACAGTTTGATTTTAGGGATTACGACATTGTCCTTTCTGATTCATCCAGCTACGCTAAGGGGATCATCACTGGTCCGGAAACGCTCCATATTTGCTATATGCACACACCGATGCGCTATGCCTGGGATGATTGCCAGAAATATACCAGTGATTTCAGCTTTCCGACTTTTATCAAGAAATTAATACCGTTCATAATGAATTATATCCGGATCTGGGATCGGATTAGCGCGGACAGGGTGGATCGCTTGATCGCTAATTCAAATTTTGTCGCGAAAAGAATAAAAAAATATTATAAAAGGGAAAGTATTGTTATTCATCCGCCGGTTAATATTGACGATTTTTATATCAGTTCGGAGCGAGGAGATTACTTTTTGATGGTTGGAAGGCTCTTGGCTTACAAGCGCCATGATATCGCGATCCAGGCTTTTAACAAATTGAAATTGCCGCTCAAGATCATCGGAAGGGGTCCGGAAATGAAAAAACTCAAAAAATTGGCCGGACCCACCATTGAATTTTTAGGTCGCGTTCCGGATGAAAAAATTGCCGAATATTACGCAAAATGTCGCGCCTTTATTTTTCCCCAGGAAGAGGACTTCGGAATTGTTGCAATTGAAGCCATGGCGTCGGGGCGACCAATCATTGCCTATCGGGCGGGGGACATCGTAGAGAATATGGAAGAGGGAAAGGTAGGAATATTTTTTGACAAACAAGCTCCCGAAGATATAATTACGGCGGTTGAAAAATTCAAGGAGATGGATTATGATCCAAATTATATTCGGGAAAAAGCTAAAAAATTTGACAGGAATATATTTAAGGCTAGAATAAAGGACTACATTGAAAATTCCCTCCGGGAATTTAAAAGCTCAAAATCCTAATTTCTAAGCCATAAACAATATCAAAAAAGCAAATTTTAAAAACCTAAAATATTTTAGATTATATATTTTTTAAGCAGCGATTTATTTAGGCCTTAGATAGAAGGATTTATATTTTCAGAAAATATGGAACTCAAAGAATATTTCAAAATATTGAAAAATAACGCCAAGATTTTTTGGGGTGTGGTAATTTTAGTCGTAGCCGGAAGCTACGCCTATTTTCAGCTGCGCCCAGTTTCGTACTTGACATCATTGACTTTGAATATTTCCCGACAGGGGAAACAAGAAACTTCCGAATATAAATACGATGATTTTTATCGACTGCAAGCGGATGAAAAATTCGCGGAAACAATTGTCCAATGGCTCCAAAGCCCCCGCACAGTAGCGGATATCTATGCAAAAGCTGGAATTGATACGCGCCAATTGACATTGAGACAATTGAGCAAATCCCTGAAAGCGGAAAAGCTTTCTTCTCAACTGGTTGCAGTAAAATTTTCTGCGGCAAATGAGAACGCGGCGCAAAAAATTTCCCATTCACTAGTGACGGTGATTTCTGAAAATACGGAAAATTTAAACAAAAAACAGAATGAGAACACCTGGTTTGTCATAATGGCACACAATCCCATAATCGTGCAAAACACATTTGATCTGTTAGGTGTCTTTGTTATCTCGTTAGCAGTGGGAATTTTTGTTTCTTTTTGGTTCGTTTTGTTTTGGCATTATATAAAGTAATCATTAAATTTTTGATTTTATTGTGAATAATATCAAATTAGTAAAGGCGTGAGGATCGGAATAGATGTTAGATGTTTGGGCGAAGGTAGACGAACTGGGGTGGAAGAATATACTCTGAATCTTTTGCGCACTATTTTCGAGACAAACAAAGAAAATACGCATATTCTTTTTTTTAATTCTTTTCGGCAGTCAAAGGCCGATTTTTTATGGGTGAAAAAATATAAAAATGTAAAACTGAAAAAATTTAATTATCCGAACAAGCTTCTCAATTTATTTTTTTGGTATTTTAACTGGCCAAAAATCGACCGGATGATTGGAGGTGCGGATTTGATTTTTATGCCCAATATTATGTTTGGATCCGTCAGTAAAAAAACTAAACTTATGGTGACGGTCCATGATTTGTCATTTGAAAGATACCCCGAAACTTTTTCAGGCAGAAGGCGATTTTGGCATATCTTTGTAAATCCAAAAAAAATTTGCGAGCGAGCGGACAAGATAATAACAGTTTCTGAATCTTCAAAGAATGACATCCTTGATCTTTACGGCATTGACACAAAAAAGATAAAGGTGATTTACAGCGGGATTTCACCAAGGTTCAAAGTCATTAGCCGTAACGATGAGAATTTGATCCGCGTGAAAGAGAAATACCATTTGACATATAAATTTGTTTTATATCTGGGAACGATTGAGCCGAGAAAAAACATTAAAGGGGTAATTCAGGCTTACGTTCAAATGCGGGAAAATGCCATGGCCGACGAAAAATCTTATGAGCTTTCGAATTATCAGCTTGTAATTGCCGGATCGGCTGGGTGGCTTTCAGAAGAAATATTTTCGGAAATTGAAAAATTCGAATTCAAGAACAGCATAAAAGTTATAAATTTTGTGGATGATCTTGACAAAGAATTTTTATTCAATCTGGCTTCGCTTTTCATTTATCCGTCTTTTTTTGAAGGTTTTGGATTTCCGGTGCTCGAAGCGATGAGCTGCGGAGTGCCGGTTATTGCTTCCAATAATTCGTCTATATCGGAAATTGCTGGTGATGCGGCTATTTTAATTGATCCGACTAGGCCACAGGAAATTAGCAATGCCATGAAAGAGGTTTTGCTTACTGGAAATTTGCGTTCCATATTGATTGAAAAGGGAGTAGTTCGCGCCAAAGAATTCAATTGGCAAAAAACTGCCAGGTCGACACTAAATATACTAACCGGACCAAAATAGTGACTTTTCCTAAATATTCATTGCTACACTATGCAAGAGGCTCTTTAGGTCGTCACAATTAACCAGTTTTTTGATTTTTAGCCGATTTTAGCGTAAAATTTAGGCATGAGCACCGTTACAAATTAAGCTTGTTCTTATTCAAATAACAGGTGTTTAGGTTTAAAATTTTATGTTTGATGTTATAACAGACAACATCAAACCTGTATTGGGGTGAAAATTGGCATTGATGCCCGATTTTACGGTCCGATTGGCAAAGGACTCGGGCGCTATACGCAAAAGTTAATCGAGAATTTGGAGCAAATTGATGATACTAATGAGTATTTCATTTTTTTGCGCAAAGAAAATTTTGAAGAATATAAGCTAAAAGCGAAAAATTTTCGAAAAATCCTGGCCGATTATCGTTGGTATACTTGGGAAGAGCAGATTAAATTTTCTCAACTCTTAAAAAAACATGACTTAGATTTGGTGCACTTCCCACACTTTAATGTGCCGGTTTTTTATTTAGGAAAATTTATTGTCACTATTCATGACTTGATACTGATCCATTTTCCGACGACGCGCAGCTCAACACTGGGACCTTTTTTGTATTGGATAAAATTTTTCGCATACAAAATTGTAATAAAATCAGCTATTTTTCGGTCCCAGCGAATCATTGCCGTTTCAGAATTCACGAAAAATGACATTCTCAAAAATTATCCGACAGTTCCTGAAGAAAAAATAAAGGTAACCTATGAAGCCTGCGAGGATTATTGCATGCTAAGTCCGCCAGATAAGGATAAAAAAATTCTTAAGCAGTATGGTATAATAAAGCCATACGTTATTTATGTGGGCAATGTTTATCCGCATAAAAATCCTGAAAGATTAGTGCTGGCTTTTAAAAAAATAAGTAGTAAAGGCGGACAGATAAAGTTGGTTTTTGTCGGTTCAGAGGATTATTTTTATTCTCGGCTCAAAAAGTTTGTTTCACTAAACAACATTAAAAATATAATTTTTGCCGGCTTCGTGCCGGATCATGAGCTGGACGCGATTTTTCATAATGCTTTGGCTTATGTTCGGCCTTCGCTTTATGAGGGTTTTGAGCTTCCGCCGCTGGAAGCCATGGCCAAGGGAGTGCCGGTTCTGAGCTCTGATCACTCCTGTGCTCTGGAAATTTTGGGAGAGAGCGCTCTTTATTTTGATCCATTGGATGTGGATAAAATCGCTGAAGCGGTTGAAAAAGTGACAGGCGACGAAGATTTGCGCAAAGACTTGGTAAAGAGAGGTTATCAACAAACACAAAAATACAGCTGGAAAAAGATGGCAAAAGCGACACTGGAAATATATAAAAATGCGTCAGGAAAAAAATGAAAAAAAGAAATATAAAAAAAATAACTCTGCAGATGTGGGACATCCGGCCCGTGGATAAGGATGGAAAGTTGGATTTAGAAACAGTTTATGGGAGGAAAAAATCCCGACCCGTTCAGAGAAAAAAAATTGAAAGCAGTGCTTTAGGCGATGCAAGAAAAGAATCACCGGTTCCGCCGAGAATCCTGCGGGACATAAGCCTAGATGGGGAATATTTTTATTTAAAACAAAGAAAAATAAAAAAATCTTTTCAGGAAATAAAGGATTCGCGTTTGTATCGGATGGGAAGCTATTCTGACAGTTCTGAAGTTCCGATAATTTATGTTAGCGACACAAAACCCAGTAATTTCGTGCTCGCCGAAGAAATTAAGAAGATCGCTGAACCCGCTCCGGAAAAACCCAAGGCGGTAAAAAAGATCGCTAAAGTTGTCGTTAAAAAGGCGGAGAATAAAAAAATAGCCTGGAAAATTGTATTTGAAAAACCGTTAATTATTTATAAAAAAAGCGAGCTTAAATTTAATGATCCGGATGAGTTTCAGTTCCAAAAATCGTCTGCGGCCATAAGATTCATCAAGAAAAAAAGGCCTCGAGGGAAAATTATCTCCCTGAACGAGATTTTATTAGCGCGGCACTTTAGTCCGATAAATTTACGACGATTTGTTTTTTCATTTAATAGCATCGCCATCATAATTTTTGTATGTGTGTTCGGAATAGGCTTTATTTACAAGGGAATTAAAATAAGAGAAGCGGTTCTCAACAACGGTGCGATTGCCTATGCCAGTCTGGATAAGGCCAAGAATGAGGTCATTAATAAAAACTTTGAGCGATCTTCGTTTGAATTTGCCGAAGCGTATGAAAAGTTTGGGGAAATTTCTAAAGATTTAAACAGTTTGGGTAAAATTTTTGTCGGAACGAGCCACTTTATTCCATATTTATCAAAAATTTCATCCGGCGATTCCCTGGCTCGAGCCGGACAGGATATTTCGCGGGTGGGGATATTGGCAGGCGAGGTGCTAAAAAATCTGGATGGTATAAAAAATCCTTTGAACCATTCGTATGATTCGATATCCTTTTTAAAAATATTTCAAGACAGCGCTAACAATTCAAAAGAGATCAAAGCCTTACTGGAGGATGCGGAAAAAAACCTGGTCCGGGTAAACTTGGACGATGTTCCAGAAGATAAGCGCGATCAAATTGTGGATCTGAAATCTAAGCTGGTTCAAACCAAAAAATTTATTGACGGATTTCTGGAAAACAGTTATATTTTTGCCGATGTGCTGGGCGGAAATGGTCCACGAAAATATTTATTTTTATTTCAAAATAATCAGGAAATGAGAGCGACAGGTGGATTTGTTGGATCTTACGGCGTCTTAGATATTTCCAATGGCCGGATCAGAAACTTTTTTATTGATGGAATTTTCAATCCGGACGGACAACTCCGTGAAAAAGTCGTTCCGCCCGCTCCAATTCAAAAAATTAGCGCAGCCTGGAGCCTGCATGATAGTAATTGGTTTCCTGATTTTCCCATTTCAGCGGAGAAAGCTACCTGGTTCTATGAAAAAACTGGCGGTCCCACAGTGGACGGCGTTATTACAATGACGCCCACAGTGATGCAAAAATTACTCGAAATTACCGGTCCGATCGAAATGCCAGATTACGGAGTGGTCATTGACAGTGAAAATTTTACCGAGAAAATTCAGTATGAGGTGGAAGTGGATTATGATAAGGAGTTAAACAAGCCCAAGCAAATCTTGGCTGATTTAGCTCCAATAATTCTTGATAAAATTTTCAACACCAAAAATTTCGCCGACATCGCGAGAACGATGAGCGTTTTGGTAGATAGTTTGAACGAAAAACACATACTCATCTATTCTACTAATTATGAAATCGAAAAAAAGTTGTCCGCGCTGGGCTGGTCAGGGGAAATTATTAACACGGACAAGGATTATATAAGTGTTATAAATTCCAACATCAACGGCTTTAAGACGGACGGAATAATAGAGGAAAAAATAGAACATTTGGCCGAAATCCAGAATGACGGCTCAATCGTTGATACAGTTACGATTACGCGCCGGCACAACGGGGGTGATTCCAATTATGAATGGTGGAACAAAGTAAATGCTGATTATATGCGGGTTTATGTCCCGCAGGGATCTAAATTATTATCAGCTGAGGGGCAGACGCGTGAGTTTAACTCACCACCATTGGATTATAATGCTCTTAATTTTAAACGTGATCCACAGGTGCAAACAGAAGAAGACGCGATAACGGTCGATGAAGAAACTGGAACTCGCATTTATGATTCTGAAGGAAAAACAGTTTTTGCCAACTGGGTTTATGTCAGTCCGCAAGAAACCGTTGTGGTAAAATACCAATATTTACTGCCCTATAAAATTTCGATGAATGAAAGCACGAAGCCGGCTGACACGTATTCTCTACTAGCACAAAAGCAATCCGGCAGCTTGGGGGATAAATTTATTTCCGATATCACATATCCGGAAAATTATCAGATGATATGGAAATATCCCGATGCCGCGGAAATAAAGGGAGGGCGAACAATTTATTTTGAAAGTGATCTAAAATCAGATAAATTTATCGGAATCGCTTTTACTTCATCCAATTAAATAAATAAAGATTTTTTTGAGTATAGTTTAAAGTGCGCAAATTGGAGTCCGATGAGTGAAATATATAAATTTTATTTACCAGGAAAAGATGATTAAAAAAATATTTAGCAATCGAATTTTGAATTCCGGTCCGTCCAGTTCGGTAGTGTCGGCAGCATTTATCATAACGTTGGCAGGTTTGGCCAGTCGGATACTTGGCCTTTTCAGAGATCGTTTGTTGGCCTCCACTTTCGGCGCCGGCGACACGCTGGATGCATATTATGCGGCTTTCCGCATACCTGATCTTATCTACAATCTCTTGATATTGGGCGCTCTCTCAGCTGCTTTTATTCCGGTTTTTACAGGTCTTATCAGTCATGAAAAAGAGGATGAGGCATGGGATCTTTTCAATGGCGTACTTAATCTGGCGGCAATCTCGATCGTTGTTATGTCGCTGTTTATTGCCTTATTTGCGCCTTTTATTACGAGGCTCATAACGCCTGGATTTTCTCCGGAAAAGATGCAAATAGTGGTCCTCTTCACCCGAATCATGCTTCTTAGCCCTTTGTTTTTAGGTATAAGCGGCATTATGGGCGGCAGTCTAATTTCCTTTAAACGATTTTTGGTATATTCCATCGCACCGATAATGTATAATATTGGCATCATAATTGGCGTTTTGCTGTTCGTAAAAATATGGGGTCCGCTAGGCTTGGCCGCAGGAGTGGTTTTTGGAGCGTTACTTCATATGCTTATACAATATCCGGCCGCCAAAAATCTTGGTTTTAAATATAAATGGTCTTTCGGGGAGGCGATTCTCAATAGTAATGTCAAAAAAGTTATAACATTAATGATTCCCCGAACAATAGGAATCGCCGTCAATCAAATCAATCTGCTGATCATAACGATTTTTGCTTCAACTTTGGCGGCCGGGAGCCTCGCAATTTTTAGTTTTGCGCAA
>PFVN01000049.1:0-147 GCA_002790635.1 Candidatus Moranbacteria bacterium CG_4_9_14_3_um_filter_42_9 | reverse complement strand
GGAGCATCTTTTTCCATCGCTGTTTTTCCGGTGCTGGCGGGACTGGCCGCCAAAGGCGAAAAGGAAAATTTTGTGAAAACTTTTTCGGTGACTTTCCGGCAGATTCTTTTTTTTATAATTCCACTTAGCGTTTTTATTTTGGTTTTG
>PFVN01000076.1:7909-10367 GCA_002790635.1 Candidatus Moranbacteria bacterium CG_4_9_14_3_um_filter_42_9 | reverse complement strand
ATCGGCCGGATTGTCAATCCTTTCCAAAAGCCCGCGCATAAGAAGCGAACGCAAAGTGAAACTGCAATTCACGCCCCGAATGGCTTCCACGTCCATCCGGCTGACCGGTCCGCGATAGGCCACGATAGAGAGCACCTCCAACCCCGCTTTACTCAAATTTTCCTGGATCTCGCTTTTTACCAGATCGTCAATAAGACCTGCATTTTCCGGATTGGTCGCCATTTGGATCTCATCTTCCTTTTTTATAATCAACATCCCGCACCCGCTGGCAGAATATTCTCCTTGCAAAATCATAATAATATTTTCCACTTCCGGCTTAGAAGCGCCGGTAATTTTTACGATTCGGGAAATTTTTACCGGCTCACCGCTCACAAACAGGATGCTTTCGATGGCTGATTGTAATTTTTTTTGTTCCATTTTTTATTCTTTGTTGGTGCTTACCGCTACTTTCATTTTTATTTCTTGAAACAATTCGCCTTGTTCAACTTCAATTACCCGCTGCTTTACCATCTCCAGCATTGCCAGGAAAGAAATTATGACCTCGACCTTGTCTTTAGCGCAGGAGGCAACTTCAGAAAAACAGGTTTCCACTTTTTTCCGGAGCATGTTCTGTAAATCATTGATTTTCTGCTCTAAAGTCATAACCTCTCTCACATATTCATCTTCGAGCCTTTCGATAATCGGAATTTCAGCTAACACCTCTTGAAAATTCTTCCTTAAATCAAAAACATTGATGTTTTCCGGCGGATAAAAAAATGCAGTCACTCCGACATATCCTTCTCGCGCATAGGCAATCCTTCCGAGCGCGGCCATTTTTCCCATTCGCAGTGAAACTTCCTTGAATTTCTTGTATTCTTCCAATTGTCTGGCCAGATCCTGGATATCTTCTTCTTCCTCATCGGTAAATTTCAGAACCGGAAGCAACGCCCGGGATTTTATGAGAATTAGTTTGGAAGCGACGGAAAGAAAATCCGCCAGATTTTCCAGATGGATATTGTCGTTGTGCTTGATGTATTCAAGATACTGGTCAGCGACCTTAGCCAAGCTCAGTTCAGTAATCTTGAGCTCTTCCTTTTCAATCAACTCCAACAGCAGATCCAATGGGCCTTCGAATTTTTCCAGTTTGAAATAATAAGACACGATAAAATTTCCAATTTTCAATTTACAATTTCCAATCAATGCTAAAATTCAAATTTTTTGATGTTTGAAAATTTATTTATTGAAAGTCCATTGTAAACTGGTCATTGATCATTGTAAATTATTTTTTTGATTTGCTGAAGCTTCCCTTGACCGGTTTTTCCAGCTTCAGATATTGGCTGGTGTTTATGCGAATGGAATTCGTGTATTCTCCCGACCCAAGATAGATCTTCTTGCCTTTCAAAAGCAAGCTGTCGGCAAAGAGATCCAATTTCAAAAGTTCCCGGAAAGGCGGCGTCGCGCCGACTTTGCCCGGCAGACTTTTTTTCATCCAGGCTTCCTTGGCGAAATCAATTTTTTTGTAATTTCTCTCTCCGGTTTTTTTCCGTCCCGCATTAATAGTTTTTAAGAGTTTCTGCTTGTCCAAATTCCGATTCGATGAAATAAGGGCCAGAACATAGTCATTGTCCACTTTCATAACCAGGGCCTTGGCCACTTCTTGCGGCTTCACTTTTTCCGTTTGCGCGGTGTCCCAGGCAGTATATGTCGTTTTGTGGTCGATTAGTTCGTATTTATATTTATTTTTGTCCAAATAGCCGGTAACTTTTTTAGAAATAGTCATATTGTTTTACCCAGTTAAATTCTGCCTTCGGCGGACCCCGCTTTGCGTGGATTTAACGGAGTGAGCTTAATAATTACCCGATGTATTTTAACATTTTTGCAGTTTTATAACAATCATGCAGCGAGTTCTCTTTCGCTTTTGTTATCCTTGAGACTAAAAGCTGGATAAAGGGCCGTTAAGACGACCAAGGCAACCAGAATAAAAGCAAATTTTATGGAAAAAAAGAGGATAAAAAAGGTAGACATAGCGGTAGAAAATATGTAAGCGACCGGCATAGAAGTTCTCATAAAATTTATGATATCCACATCGTGCCCGTCTATTTTTTTGTAGAAATATGAATCCCGCAAAATTTCAATGAGTGCCGCTCCGATGCGCGTGGCAAAAAGAGCCACCCCCCAAACCAAAATGCTCATCGAGTGAATGAAATAAATGCTGAGCGTTGAAGCGGCCATTATTAATAGGGCTATGATTATCATCTCCTTTTCTCCAATTTTTTTATCCGCTAAAACTCCCGCCGGATATTGGAGCAAAACGAACGGAACTAGCATCATCGTGAAAATTATGCCGATCTTATCCCAAGAAAATCCGAGGTCTAAAAGATAAAGCGGAGTATAGATAATCATCAAGGCGAAAAAAAACTCCAAAACGAAGGAGATGTAATAGATGTACATAACATCTTTCCGCCGAAAAACTTTTTTC
>PFVN01000076.1:0-7751 GCA_002790635.1 Candidatus Moranbacteria bacterium CG_4_9_14_3_um_filter_42_9 | reverse complement strand
GAGGAGAAATCCCAGATTGAAAACAGTCAAATGAATTCCCCGGATCCGACCCGACATTTGATCCTGAGAAAAAGATTCCAAAATCACGTCCAAGTTTGTCCACTCCAGGCTACTGAAAATTATATAACCCATCAAAAGCAAAAGTGACAAAATAGACGGATGAAGCAATGTCAAGAAAAAAACGAGGATGATTTTGGCCAGCAGAGAAAAAAGGAACACATTCGATTTGCCGATTTTTCTGACCAGTTTATGCAGGTTGAGCAGAATAATCAGAACGATTACGTATGAAGCCGTGTAAAAAATCCCCACATTTTCCGATTCGGTCGCTGACTTGAAATAGAAAGACATCACATAAAGCAAAATGGCCTGAGAAAATCCGAACAAAAAAGAAATAAAGCTGATGAGCTTTATTTTCTTTTTATCCAATTGCTCGTCGTGAATGACGGCTTCTCTTGCGCTGATCATGCTATTTTTTTGTTTGAATTTTTACTTTTAGCGCCTTACTTGGGGCTTTTTTGATCCCGAGTTCTTGCAACTGGCTCTCTTCTATTTCGCTCGGCGCGCCCATCAGCAAGTCCTCGGCTTCGCCGGTCTTGGGGAAAACAATTACCTCGCGGATATTTATCTCGCCCTGGAGAATCGCAACTATCCGATCAATGCCTAGCGCGATGCCGCCGTGGGGCGGAGCGCCATAGGTGAACGCATCCAGCATATGTCCAAAGCGCTTTTGGATATCTTCCTCTTTTATCCCCAGCACTTGGAACACTCGGTGCTGAATCGTGCGATCATGGATCCTGATCGAACCCCCGCCAATTTCATTGCCGTTTAAAATAATGTCATACGCATTGGCCCTTACTTTTTCTGGATTGCTTTCAAGCGTTGGCATATCCTCCGCTTTCGGTGAAGTAAAGGGATGGTGTTCGGCTCCCAAATTTCCTTCTTTATCGCGGGAAAACATCGGGAAGTCTACTACCCACTCAAGTGCCAGCTCATTTGGATCTTCTTTATTTTTTCTTAAGTCTGGTTTGTCGGAATTATATTTTTTCATCGCCTCGTCCCAAGTCAGGCGCGGGAAAGGAATTTGGGCAATCTTTTTTTCTGGATAGATGTTTTTTATCAGTTCAATCATCAACCCTTCAATAATCCGAATGATGTCTTCTTGTTCGATAAAACTCATTTCCATATCCAACTGCATAAATTCCGGCTGTCGGTCGCCTCTTTGGTCCTCATCGCGAAAGCACCGCGCGATCTGGAAATATTTTTCCAGTCCTGCTACCATCAAAAGCTGTTTGAATTGCTGAGGCGATTGCGGAAGTACATAAAATTTTCCTTTATGCAGACGCGATGGGACAATAAATTCTCTTGACCCCTCGGGAGTTCCCTTGGTCAGGGCCGGAGTTTCGACTTCGATAAATCCTTGCGTATCGCAATAATCCCGCATAAATTTCACGATTTTATGCCTCATTATGGTGTTATTTTTCATCCGCTCGGTCCGGAGATCCAGATAGCGGTATTTCAAACGTAGTTCTTCGTTGATGTCTTTCGTATCTTTGGAAACTTCAAAGGGCAAGGCTTTCGCTTGGTTTAAAATTGTCAGTCTTTCCACTTCAAGCTCCACGCAGCCAGTCGCGATTTTTTCATTGGCCGCTCCACCCGGACGCGCTTTCACCAAGCCCTCCACTTTCAAAACAAATTCGCTGCGGACATCTTTGGCCGCTTTATAAGCTTCTTCTTTGTCGGGAATAATAACCAGCTGAATGATTCCGCTGCGATCACGCAAATCGATAAAAATGAGCTTGCCATGATCGCGCCGGATATGCGCCCACCCGGCGAGCATCACCATTTGCCCGATTAATTTTGGCGTTTCAGAGATTAAAGTTCTTGGCATATAAAATAAAAAGTGAATTATTTTTCACCCAAAATTTCGTTTACTTTTTTGGCCAACTCCGTGGGCGTGATTTGCGTTTTTCGAAAAAAAGCTTGGATGCCCATCGCTTCGATTTTTTTGACTGCATCGTCTTCAATTGAAGCCGACAGCAAGATAATCGGAACATCTTTGGTTTCGTCGTCCAGCTTGAAACGGGAAACTATCTCTTTTCCGTTCATCGCCGGCATAACCATATCAATGATAAAAAGATCAAATTTTTCCTTGAGCGCTTCCTTGGCTCCCCAAGCTCCATTCCGGGCAAAAACCAGTTCATAACCTTCTCCTTTTAGTTTTTCTCCGAACATATCAATAAAAATTTCCTCATCTTCAATCATCAAAATTTTTTTATTTTTCTTCGATGACAAGTTTTCATTGACCGAACCATTCAATCTTACCGCGTTTTTTTGCTGTTCTGAATATTGATTTATGAGCCGATTGACCTCGGCCACCATTGCACTCGGGCTATAATCGGATTTAGCGACAAACCCGTTAGCTCCGAGCTGCATGGCCTCGTCTTGGTCTTCATGGGAGCTCAAATTGCTGGTTACAATTATTTTTATACCCGGATCGTAAGAACCGTCGCGAAGCCTTCGGATCACCTCAAATCCGTCCATTTTTGGCATAATAAGATCCAAAAGTATCACGTCCACTTTTTCCGTCTTGGCTAAAGACAAAACCTGTTCGCCGTTGGTAACCGCCGAAACGTCAAAACCGGCATCTTTGAACTTTTTTTCGTATATTTCCGAGATCATCGGATCATCTTCGACAATAATAACTTTGGTCATAAAAAATGTAGATTAATAATATTAGTCTTGTATAAATATAGCCTAATATAAAGAAAAAGGCAAATAACTTTTAGAATTTCAAAATCTAAAATCCAAATGCTAAATCAAGCCTAAAATCCCAAGAACAAAAATTTTTTAAATTTGAAATTTGAGCTTTGAAATTTGGATTTAAATTTTACTAAGATGTTCAATTACCTCGCTAATTATCCATTCCGGTGTGGAAGCACCCGCCGTCACGCCGACTTTTTTCGCGTCTGCAAAAAATTCATCGTCCAGTTCACCGACCCGTGAAACAAAAACCGATTTGGGATTGATTTTTTTGGAAATTTCATACAGTCGCGTGGAATTGGCCGACTCGGTCGAGCCAATAATCACCATCGCGTCACTCCTCTCGGCCAGCTTTTTCAGCTCATCCTGCCTTTGACGTGTTTCCATACAGATGGTATCGATGATTTCCACGTCCTTATATTTCTTTTTGATGTAATCATAAACCAACTTCAAAAAATCCTGGCTTTGGGTGGTTTGGGACAAAATTATAATTTTTTGCGTCGGGTCAAAGTTGACGGCCTGCAATTCTTCTTCGCTGGAAATCACCAGTGCCTTTCCACCGCCCCACTCATAAATGCTTTTGACTTCCTTATGATCTTTGTCGCCGACCAAGATAAGATTGTAGCCTTTTTTTACGAAGGACCGAGCCAGTCTTTGCACTTTGATGACTTTCGGACAAGTCGTGTCAATGAGATCAATGCCTTTGGCTTTGGCTATTTCGTAGACCCGCGGCCCGATGCCGTGTGCCGTGATGATGATAGTTCCGATTTCTCCGGGTTTCGAATTCTCTAATTTTTCCAAACTTATTTTTTTAATGCTTTTTTCTTCGATCCGGTTCACCACGTCTTGGTTGTGGACCAGCGAACCCAAAACAAAAACGGGCTTTTTCATCTTTTTTCTCTGATATTCAAAAGTGTCGGCTTGCGGATCTTCAGTGACGAGCCTGCTCACGGTTTCAAAGGCGCGCCGCACGCCATCACAAAATCCGGCAAATTGACTGAGATTAATTTGCATTATTTTTTTTCGTTGAGATTTTTTATTATTTCTGCAGCACTAAATTTAACAAAACTCTTTTCTCCCGTCTTTCTGTTTTTAATCTCGACTTCATTTTCTTTCATATTTTTATCACTCACTATCAATTGACATGGAATTCCGATAAGGTCGGCATCGGCAAACTTTTCTCCGGCGCTTGCTTCGCGGTCGTCATACAAAACTTCGATGCCTTTTCCCATCAGTTCGTTATACAATTTTTCTGCTTCCGCATTCTTATTGAGACTTAAAATATGGACTGCGAAAGGCGCCACCGATTCCGGCCAGATGAGGCCTCTGTTATCATGATAAACTTCTGCCACCGTTCCCATGAGCCGGCCGAGGCCAATGCCATAGCAGCCCATAACCAAGGTTTTTTTCTCCCCTTTTTCGTCCTTAACCGACAGATCAAAAGGCGCGCTATATTTCGTTCCGAGTTTAAAAATATTCCCCACCTCGATGGCTTTTTCTTCCCGAAAATCCTTGCCCTGGCACTCCGGGCAAGTTTCCACTTCCGGTTTTATTTCCTTATTGATGGCCAAAGAGCATTTGCCGCAGATGTAAATTATGTCTTCTCCGGCTGGCGTGGCTGTTTGATATTCATGCGAATATTTGGAAAATGTCCCGCCGGAAGCGAAAGTCAGATAAGTTTGGTCTTTGATTCCGGCCCGGTCGAAAATGTTGAAATAAGCTGTTTTGGCTTTTTCATAATAATTATCTAAATCTTCTTCGTTCAAATGAAATGAATAGGAGTCTTTCATCATGAATTCCCGCCCGCGCAAAATGCCGGATTTGGCGCGAAGCTCCATCCGAAATTTATTCTGAAATTGGTAAGCGGCGAAAGGCAGGTCTTTATAGGAATTGACGAATTTTTTCGCCAGAGGCACAATTATCTCTTCATGCGTCGGACCAAGCGCGAATTCTCGGTCGCTCTTGTCTTTGACTTTATACAGATCGTCCATGGCGTCCCACCGGCCGGTTTTCAGCCAATTTTCTTTCGGCTGAAGACTTGGCATGAAAAGTTCCTGGCCGCCGATGGCGTTCATTTCCTCGCGGATGATATTTTCTATTTTTTTCATAACGCGAAGTCCCAGCGGCAAAAGAGTGTAAACGCCGGCCATCAGCTTGTCCGCAAATCCGGCGCGGATCAGAAGCTGCGCGTTGACGCTCGACTCATCCTTCGGCGCGTTCCTTTGAGTTTTGGTGAAAAGCTGTGATTGTTTCATAAAAATATTTTACTCTCTTAAATCCAGCGCTAAATCAGCCAGCTCATCGTCATCTGCGCGTTTGGCATCATGGGTTGAGATATAGCCTGGATATGTTTCAAAATATTGGTCCAGTCCGTGGTGCAGCGGCTTCCATTCCTTAATATTGGTCCCGTGCATCGGAAAAAGTTTAGCATGCACATGATCGACGCCGAAACCCTCAAAAACCATGGCTGAGCGTCCGACATCTTCCAACTTGGCATCCAAAAGCTTGGCTACCTTTTTTGTGGCCAACATTAGATCATTAAGAACGGCGTCAGGCAGATCAAATGCATAGCTGGGATAATGCTCTTTGGTGATAACGACGGTCACGCCTTGGGTATTGGGAAAAATGGACAAAAACGCCAAATGCTTTTCGTCCTCCCAAACTTTGTGCGATGGCGCTTCCCCGCTGGCGATTTTGCAGAAAATACAGCCTTCCATATAGGCTTATTTTAATACTATTTTTGCTTTTTGCCAAATAAAAAGCGGGCAAGAAATAAATTTCTCTTGCCCACTACTTTCTAAGCCCTGGATTTGCATTGATGTCACAGGCTTTAAAAAAACTCCTCACTAATTACGCCTACATCACGATACCGAGTTGCTGTGTCAAGATATCTGTTGCGCCTTTTTGACGCAGCAGAATAATCAGATCGGCAATGCCATCCTTATCGACCACTGCCTCAATGGCATAGCCTCCTCGCAGCAATCTACTGATTGTGGGGGATTTTAGGGCTGGAATGGAATTTATTATCCGCTCATAAAATCGCTTCTCCACATTCATCTTGATAAGCAGGTATTTCTCGGCATTCAGTACGCCCAAAAGCAAATCCCCCAATAACTGGATCTGCGGGGTGAGTTTTCGCGCAATGAGTACTACGGGTGACTCCAGGATAACCCTTACGATTTTCAGCCCGTTTTCTCTGATACTTTTCCCCGTTTCTGTTACGCAAACGCCGAAACTGTATTTCCCCAGATCCAGTTTTTGTTCAGTTCCTCCGTCGGACCGGCGAATTTTCGCCTTTTTGAAGATTTTCTTGGCAATATTCGGATACTCCGCGGCAACCAGAATATCCGGTCGGTCAACAAATTTTTCATTTTTCCCTATAACAACCACTCTTACCGCCGCTCTTGTCTTTTTGCCGTATGGAAGTTCTACGACTTTGATCACGCTGTCTTCCATCTGTTTTTCCGCAACCTGATCCCATCCGCATATCCCGAAGTCCAAAACTCCGTCCGCAACCGCCTCAGGAATATCTCCCGGCCGCATAATAACCGCTTCCTTAATAAGCTTGATGCCGTTTACCGCGATCCTGAACTTTCGCCCCTGCAAAACAAAACTTGCTCCCACGCTTTCAAACAGTTGAACAGTTGGATCATAAAGACTGCCATTTCCAATTCCCATTACTAACATGGCTTTCCCCTTCCTGTGTTTTTAATGTACTAAAAAACAGCCCTTTAGGCTGTTTCTCTGTATCTAAAAGTTGATAAGTTTTAAAAGTTTTTAAACACACAAAAACAGCCTAGTTGTAGAGGATTATGCGCATGCAGTATGCTGTTTTTGCGGTAACGACTGATCATGGGTTTGTTATTTGTAATTGAAGGCTAGCAATATTTTTACTTTTTGTCAAATTTTTATATAAATTTATTTAACAAGTTCCTTATGGGCATCAGCTTTTTTTCCGGCTTTATTGGAATTTTGTAAAACTTGCCTTTGTTCCAAAAAACTTTATACCCTCTTTTCCCGTGTTTTGAAATAATAAGCCGATAATTATCGTCAACTATTTCAAGCGCGGAGCAGTTTTCAAGAGCAATTGCTACTCCGGCAGTTTTTTTCATCATCTCTTTGAGAGACTTTTTTCGATATTTTTCTATATCATAATGCGGACAACAAAGCGCATTTATAAAGCCTAATCCTTTCACTTTTATAGGCTTAGCTTTTTTATTTTTAATTTTTCTGGAGTCGCTATTGCCGCCCTTAAACCAGCAGATGGATCCGGCGATTAAGCCGGATAAAACAATGCCATTTTCATAAGCTTTTTTCAGAATTTTGTCCACCTTAAATTTCCTCCACACATTCATCATCCGCAAAGTGTTCCCGCCACCAACATAAACGATATCCGAGCTTAATATTTTTTTGGAAATCTCTTTGCTTGATAGTTTTTCTTTGATCAGACAAAGGGAGTCGACTTTACAACCCAACCTTTTACCGAAATGCTTTTCGACTGATTTTATATACCCTTCAGAATCAAGACTGGCCGTTGGAATAAAAAGAAGCTTCGGACATTTTTTGCCGCTCAATCTGATGATCTCCTTATCAATTTTAGTTGTTGTTGCCAGATAACCGGGCCGGCCGATTTCTCCGCCGCCAATGGCGATTATTTTGCCCATATTAAGGCTATTTTAATTCAAAAATAAACTTTTGCCAAATGAAAAAGCGGTTTTGCCCATTTGGACAAAGCCGTTTTAACATGTTATGGCGATTGCGCTTTTTCGCCGTTTCCTAGCTTGTAGAAAACCGCGACGCCTACCGCCAAAATGCAACCTGACACCAGCCAAGTCAGCGGAATGCCAGATCGCTCGGCCAAATAACCACTACCGAGAAGTCCCAGAACAGCACCACCCCTTCCCATCATTGAATCAAAC
Organism: Candidatus Moranbacteria bacterium CG_4_9_14_3_um_filter_42_9; assembly: GCA_002790635.1. Taxonomy (GTDB): domain Bacteria; phylum Patescibacteriota; class Minisyncoccia; order Moranbacterales; family UBA2206; genus UM-FILTER-42-9. The sequence goes on along the minus strand of PFVN01000076.1, from coordinate 72 downwards.
GAAAGGATAGTCGCCCGTTGTTCCGACGGAATTCGTTGATTCAAATACGCCTGCTTGATCGGCCCGACCATC
>PFVN01000079.1 GCA_002790635.1 Candidatus Moranbacteria bacterium CG_4_9_14_3_um_filter_42_9 | reverse complement strand
GGATTTTCTCCTTTCCCCCCGCCGTAGCCGGAAACCACGTCCAAGACGCCGGGCAGCTTTTCGAAATCCGCCTCGACGCACCAAAAGCAGCCGCCCGCCAGCACGGCTTGGGCCGAATTGGTCTGGTTCGGCACCGCTTGCGGATTTCTGGTCGGATTATCCTTGCTAAGTCCCGCTAAACCAATAGCCATAAGAAGAATAAAAAAAAGTATTATCAGGTATCTCATGCCCTGATAATACAAAAATTTCGCTAATTAATTCCCTGTTCCGCGTTTTTCCTTATAACAGGCTTAGTATCCGGTGAAAGTTTCGATCTTGATTTGAGCGGACTTAATGCCCATCTCAGTCAGCATTTTTTTCATGGCCTTGACCATCTCAAGCGGTCCGGACATGTAATAAAGGGCTTCTGGCCAGGAAGCCACATATTTTTTTATGAGTTCCGGGCTGATCCGTCCCCGTTCGCCGTCCCACTCCGCCAGGCTGAGACCGTCATCCGTCATGGTGGCGACAATTTTGATCTTATCGCTTGCGAGTCCCTTCAGTTCTGCCAAAAAAGCGGTGGCTTTCGGGTTGCGGTTGGAATAGAACAAGGTGATCTCCTGAGCCGAGCCGGCAGCGGCCGCGCTTTGGAGCATTGAATAACCCGGAGTGATGCCGATGCCGCCGGCCAGAAAGACGAGCGGGGCGCCGGCCGATTCGGGCAGGATGAAACTCCCTAACGGTTCGCTTATGTCCACCGGGCTGCCGATCGGCATGGCCTTGAGCTTGTTTTTAAAATCGCTTTCGGCCCGCATCCGGGTGGCAAAGCCGAGCCGGTCCTCCGAGGGGATGGTGATCAGGGTGAAATGCCGGACCAATTTCTTTTTAAATAGTCCTTTCTCGCCGATGGAGAAGAAGGCGTATTGCCCGGGGAGATAACTGAAACTTGCGGGCTTCCCGAAATAAAAAGCCATCGTTCCTTCGGCCAGTTCTTTTTTTTCCAGCAATTTTAGCGTATGCATGCTTCAGGTGCTTTTTATGTAAGTATTAAATTCATGAATTAATTTCTGAATTATTTTGATATGGTTTTTTTCGGAAACATTTTCGGCACGCGTTTCATATATTCCAGATATTCACTTCCGAATTTTTCAATTAGCGCCTTCTCTTCCCGGTGGATCCAGAAAAGCAGAACGAACATCAGCCAGTGGGCGCCGATCATCAGCCGCACATCCGGATAGAAGAAAAATATCGCCCAGCCGAGGATAATATCGGCGGAATAGATCGGGTGGCGGACTTGGGCATAGACGCCATCTGTTACCAATTTATTAATCTTGTCCGCGGAGAGCGGCGCTTGGCGGTGGACTTTCAAGGCTCCCGTTAAAAAGTAGAGCCAATAGACTACACTCGGAAAAATCAGGAATGAAGTGAACAGGTTTCGTGGGAAAACAAAGCGCGCCGGAATCAGTTGGAACGCCAGAAACAGACCGGCGATGACGATCAGCCACATGAGCAAGGGACTAACTGATTTCTGTTTGATATTCATATGAATTATCTTTCCCAAGTCTCCGCCTTGGCCTCAGGAAAATCCGCCGGACACGTCCCCTGCCCCATCGCCGCTTTCATCTGGGTCTCGGAAAATAAATTTAGCCAGATCCAATTATTGGCATAACCTTGATAACAAACGCTTTGACCGACTTTTATCTCATCGGGTTTGGGTTTTTTGCCGTAGTCCCTGAGTGAGAAAACAAAATTTCCATTTTCCCGCATGGCCGCTTCCGACCAGCTGAACATCTGCCCGAGCGCCAGCCATTTTCCTTGCATATTATTGGCAGCCCCCTGAAACCAGCCGCCGGAAAGCGTCCCGGCCGCATCCTGTGAAGGGCTGCCGCAACTTTTGGCCGGCACATAATTATTTGTTGCGTCCCGTTCGCGCAGCAAGGAAAAATATTTATCCTTTAGTTCTTTCGCGTAAAGATCATAAGGGCAAACTGCATTAGTGGTCTGATTCCAGGTCCAGCGCACCGGATTGATATGTTCGGTCTCAGCTTCGGTGCTCTCGACCAGAAAATCAAAAGTGTGGGCCAGCGGCGTGCCGTCAGAATAGCCCAAGAGTTCTCCGGCTTTTATTTTCGCCTGAGGCGCTGTGCCATATTGCGTGGCGCTGCTGGCCGCCGGGTCTTTGGGCGCCAAAGCCTTGATTTTATCTACTACCTCATCAATATGATCCAGAAGGAACGTCACTTCGCAACTCGCCCGGAAATAGAGTCCGTATTCCCCCGGAGTTTCCGCGCCGCCTCTTCGGGCGTAAACAATCGTCTCAAGCGTTGCGTCCATCGGAGCATAGACCGGCACCTTGCCTTCTTTTATAGTCACATAACTGCGGCCCGGCGAGCCTCCGCCGACTCCGCCGAGCGGCGCGATCTTTTCGATCTGTGAAAGATCGGTGAAATCGTGGGTGAAAATAGGCTGGGCATTGGAAACGCAATCCCTCCCTGGGCGTGTATCAGTCGGAGTGGACTGATCCCTATTTTGAATATTATTCGAAACCGAATTTTGAAAATTGGGAGGCGGACTGGTTTCCTGCGCTTTCTTGTAAAATATTCCGATGGTCACGCCGATGATCAAAATGATCACGACACCGGTCAAGGTTAAAATTTTTCGCTTCATTTTTTTGTTTTAATTTACTGCTTCGTCTTCCATATTTTTTCCCGCCGGACCGTGAAAGTCAAAGGACATTCCAACATTCTTAAGAATGTTGGAATGTTTTTAGGAAGTTATATAAAGTTTTTCCGTAGGGTGAAAGCTCATGGACCACTGCTCTTCCCTGATAGTCCTTTCTTATAAGTCCTGCTTGGGCCAGGCGCTGAGTATGGACTGAAATAGTTTTAAAGTTGCAATTTAGACGTTTAGTAATTTTATCCACCGTAATCCCCTTATTGCTGGCAATCAGGAACAAAATTTCAATTCGCCGATGATTCGCCACTCCCTTCAAATGGCGTTCTATTTGCTTGGGAGATTTTTTCTTGGAAATTGATATATTTCCATATGAAGATCTCTTTTTCTTGGCTAGCATATTTATTTATTTTACTTTTTTACCTTAAATCATTATACCACGACATTCTAATATTCTTAAGAATGTCGGAATGTCCGGTGGAGATTTTAGAAAGATTACTTTGAGCCTCTCAGCTTCGGTAGGCCAATACAGCAATAGATATTACCAGGAAAAGCACCAGCCAGCCGAGAGTGAAAGCGAAGAGTTCGACGCTTTCCCGCTTCTTTCCATCCAGGTACATAAGCAAGGGTTTCCCGAGGATGAGCGCGCCGGAAACCGCTGCTGAAAGAACTAAAAGCGTGAGGATAATGACCATGCCGAACGGCGCCGGCGGATCCGGCTGACCGCCGAAGTATTTTTCCATAGTATGAAAGAACATCGCCACCAGAAAGATATATCCCACTTCGCCCAGAGCCAGCAAGAACGCAGCTTGGATAGTTTTTTTTTGCATAATTTTAAACTAATTATTACTTTTTTAGATTTTTTTAATACTTACTGAAGTATGTATTAAATTCAAGAATCAATTATGTGCTTTCATCAATCTCATTATACCACTAAAAAAACCGGCTCTAGTCGGCCGGAAAATAGGAATAAAAAGGCCGCTGACAGAGTTGTCTGCCGGCGGCCGGGCTTTCCGGTTGGTTTAATCCGTCCGATCACTCGGTTGATGATGTGGGCATTGCCGTCCACGCTAGGCCTGACTGCATAGCCGGCTTCATCATCATAACCCTGGAAGATTACTGGGAGGCTCATGGGAGTCGTTCCGCATATCCAGAACTTATGTTTCCGGCTCAATGCTTCCAGGTCACTGGCAAATGCGGCGATCCTGTCCCGAAGAGTTCCCTTTTTCCAGGGCAGGTGCGGCCAGACCATCTGCGCTCTTTCCGATATCGTTTCAACCATCCGCTCACTGACAGGAAACGCGGAAACGAGTTCCTCCTCCCCGACAGCACGGATAACCCACGGAGGGGCTACTAGAGAAGCGAACTCTTTTCTGGAAATCGCTCCCCGCCCGTCCCAGAATTTGCCATCCGGAGATTTCACACCGGCGTGCTGGATTGCGGAGTCCTTTACCACACCCACTATGGACCAGTCCAGGTTTCGGTAGAGTGCAAGCGCGAAATGGTAGCAGTTTCCGTGAACAGTCGCGGCCAGAAAATTGGCCAGAAAATCCTTTCCGATCGGATCAATGTCCTCAAATATGACAGGCACGAGAGACTCCTTTCCCGAAATTTTTTATATTCGTTTGAAAAACAGCAGCTTTCTTTTATAGCTGATTACCCCATAATTGTCAATCCGAGCCAAAATAAAAAACCCGGCCAAAAGGCTGGGGATTATTTTAATACATATTAAGGTAAGTATTAAATTTATATCTCAATAATCAATCATGAGTCACTCCCGGCTTTCTTCCCATCAATTCATCATATATCTTAGGACAGGTTTTCTTTATAAAAGCCGCCCGCGCATGCCCAACTTTCATCTCTTCCTGCCAATTATCTCTGGATAAGGTCGGGGTGAGGAACGCCGCGGCTTCTTTATTTTGCACCTCTTCCGGCAGATCATGCAAGTTTATTTGCTCCCTTTTGCCGGCAAAAGCCTCGACGGCTGATCTCGGAATGCCAAGCGCAAGACCAATTGCTTCATCATCCTCTGTCCCCCAGACTTTCGCCAAGGCATCGAGCTGTTCTTGGGAATTGGCGATAAAAGTCTGAATACTTTCAGCCGTTGAGGGCTTCCTAACGGCTGGCTTCCCCGGCGCTTCGAATGCGCCATAAGTTCCCTCGATGATTTTTCTTTCTCCGATCTTATAAAACAACCCGGAATTTTTTATCAATTCGATTATTTCCAGTATGTCATCTTCCGTCAGATATTGATTGGTGCCTTCTTCGGTTTTCAGACTGATCGGCAACTCTATCTCAGTCGCCGGTTTCAGCCCGGCTTTGGTGAGTAGGAGTTCGGATTTATAGTCGGCATCCAGTTTTGATCTTTCCACCGCTTCGATGAATTCTGGGCTTATTTCAAATTTATCTTTATTTGGAACATCATAATTCATAAATTTATTTTTCGCCAAATTTTACATAAAAAATTATTCTACAGATGAAAGATATTCTATACACTCCCTGATATTTCCGATAACATTGACCAGCTTCTGAATATCCGCCAGATCTCCATCCTCAAATCCGTATTTTTTTAGATTTTCTATCGGAAAATCTTTATCAGAAATTTTTTGATATAAGTTTTTTTCTGCAGATAGCTCGATACCTTCCCCCGCTATAATATCATCGAGATTGTCCTTTATTTTTTTCCTGACATCAGCGAAACCTTTGGCTTGGACAAGATAAAGCCGTATTTCATAGGCGATGATTTTCCGGTAATCAAACTCTGATTCTTTTGGATTTGGCTGTTCGATGCGAGTGGATCGATAGCCTTGCATAAGAGACCGCGTCAGCTTGTTCTCGGTTTCTTTTTCGATACCGGTTTGTTGCGACCAAGAACGAAGACTCGAAAGTGAACGCGCGATGTCGGCCATGGGATCTCCTTCAGAGACTGTGTCATAATCCACAATCGTCATAAGGGATTTGTCCGGAGCTGAAACAAACTGCCCTAAGTGCGCGTCACCATGAACAATGGAAATATAATCCTCCCTAGTCAATTCATCCATGATTTTCCCAAGTTTTTCATAGTCGTTGGGATATCCATCAGATCGGGAATGAGACTAATTAAATGTTTTTTAATTTTATCTAGATCTTGATTGTGTTCTCCTTTTCCATAGTTACTGGCGAGTTGCTCCGTCCTCTCGTGCAATGATCCAAGAAGCATCCCCCAACGCATAAAGATCGCTTTCCACTTCCTCCGGTGGCACTTCACCTCGAGCAAACATCCTGATTTTTTTTTCAATTGTTTTTCCTTCTGTTTTTTCTGAAATAAGCGTTTCGTCATCCAGCCAAGCGACAACTTCTGGGATAAACTTCTCGTCATCATCGGAAATTTTATCAAAAGTTTTTTGCGCCTGTCGGACTTTTCCCGCTTCTCCACTTTCTATAAATCCCTTGGCAACGAATGAGCGCCCATCAGTTGTTTCAATCAAGATAATGGGGTTTTTGAAACCCCCGCTCAGTTTTTTCATATCCATGATCTCTACTCCGCTTTTTTCCGCCCACTTTAAAACCTTGACCACCAGGCGGCGGCATTTTCCAGCAAATTCCACATCTTTCTCTTTCTTGGGAACTTCTGGAATGATTTTTTTAAAAAAAAATTCAGCAGAATTTACCATATGCCTGCTTTTTCCAATTCTTAATTAAAAATTGCAGCTTACGCCAGTTGTCCCGCCGCAAGTCGGATAATAGAGACGCTCCTGATCCAGCTGGACATCTTTTTCCCTTTTGCGAAACGATCCGGAAGAATTTGAAGATGAAGAAGACGATGATGAAGAGGTACCGGAATTTTGCGTCGTAGTGGTGGTTGTCGTTGTAGTGCCGGTAGTCGTGTTTGTTTGGCCATTCGTGACGACAACCGGCTGGCCGTTCGACTCGGCCTGATACGTATAAGTTCCGTCCTGAGCAAAAACAAAACTGGTTATATCGTCGTATCTTACTCCAGCCTGACCATTGATGACGATGTAGGCACCCTGATCATCTACCACTTTATAAGCGATACTTTCTCCGTCCGGACTGAAAATTATGTAGCTCGTCCCGGAGGAAGTTTCCAGAGGCGCGATCGCCTGATAGGGCTGGCTTTCCTGACCGTTATAAACAACGACGCTATATCCCCCTCTTTCCGCCACATAACCTAAAACGTTGCCGTTGGTATTGAAGATAATTTCCCGGATCGCATCATAGAGTTGTTGTTGCACCGTGTTTTCCAGAATAACCACCGACTGGCCGTTGACAACGCCGCTATAGGCAAAGAGTGTTCCGTCCGGACTGAAAGTGGCATTTTCCACATAGTCATAAGCCGCGCTTTCTTGCCCGTCAATTATCACCACCCATTTGTCCTCCCGCTGCTCCCGATAAATTTCCCTTTTCCCATTAGAAGCAAAAAGAAGCCGCAGATCCTTTTTTTGTTTTTGCGATGATGGGCCAGAACCTTTTGTGAATATCAACTTGGCGGCTTCAAAATTAACCTGACTCAAGAAATAAGTCAAAACTACGACGGTTAACGCTAGGATTAAAATTATCCCTAGTGCAATTTCCGGTTTTATTTTTTTTGGTATTTTCATTTGAAAAGCAATTTTGTAGCTTTATTATATACTATCTCCGACTTTCTTGACAATTACAGCCTGCTCTCTGCGGAAGAAATGAAAACCACTGGTTACACTGGCGGTTTCTATCCTGCCGGCTAGTCGCCGGCGGATATATTAGCCGATTTAAAAAATTTCAGCCTTGCGAAAGGCTCAGGAACGAATTCAGCCGAAACGAGTGTAAAAAAACTCCGCACGATCTTCGCGGAGCGAATTAGGAGTTTTAGCGAGTGAGGCTAGAATTCGTCTGAGACTGAGCCGGGCTTGAGAGTTCTTTTTGTTACTTTTTCTTGCGGAAAGAAAAAGTAAGGAGAACTATAAAAGCTTAGGATTTTATGCAGCGTTTTTACGCGCTACGCTCTAAACGCACACACCGGCTAAAGCCGGTGGTTTTTTATTATAATAAAAAATCCCCGCCGGACATTGCGTGTCCAGCGGGGGTGTGGGAGAAGCGGATTTCAGATAAGCATTCTTTGCCCTTGTGGAGTTTTTCTTTTGTCTGGATCAAGTTTTATCGACTTGGTCTTGGATTTGCGTCCCAGCGCATCGACCAAGAACAGCCTGATCTCGATGATGTCCTCATACTTCTCGACATCCGTATGCTCTTTCAGCGGCACTGAGAATTCCAATGTACCCTGATTCTCATTTTTGAAACTTTCTTGGTCCTTTCCGCTTTTTATTTTGAGCGTAAATGCATCATAGACTACGTGCTTGTCGTCCCGCTGGAAGGTTATCATAATAAAGATCGTTGCGTTCGCCAAGCCGCCGGCCACATCCGAGTATTCGATACTAACGTTGAAATTCAACTCGCTGTCCAGCTGCAGTATCGAACTTGAGTCCGTTGGGCGTGCTTCGGAAATTTCCTCGGCCCAGAAAGGATGAATGGGAAGCGAAAGAAGAAGTGCCGCCAATACGAACAGATATATTTTTCTCATGTCAGCGCCTCCTTGAGGAGCCGGAACATCCGCTCGGTTTTGGTTTCATGGATTATTTCACCATTGATGAAAACAGGTATAGCTACCATCCCACCGGAATTTTTGAAACCAAGGCCAAGGCCAGTGATTTTGGTATTTTGATCGATGCCCAGATATTCTGGCAATTCGGTCACAGCGGTGCTCGTTCCCCGTGTGGTTCTTTGGTCGCACTCCGCCGTCCAGAGCAGACCTTTCCAGCCGCCGATTTTAAACAAGAGAGGCTCAAACCGATCTTCGTGATGTTTGACAGCAACTAAGACAGTGAGCACCAGCTTTGCGTCGCGGATGTGTCCGGCTACGCCCTTGTAGTCAAATCTGACTTTCACAGTTCTGTTATGAATAGAAAATCTGGCGTTACTTATTTCCGGACGGCGGGAAAATGGATCGTCTTCAACGAACCAATTGTTGCCCAGGAGGCTGTGTACGGCGAGAGCTGACAGCAGTAGCCAACCGATAATTTTTTGGTTCATCGCTTTCTTCTTTCCCGTTTTTAAGGATTGGCTTGCTGGCGATGTAATATTGGCCATACATTATCCGCGTAATAAGCAGCGCGGACCAGAAAAACTTTTATTTCAGAATCTTCTTCCAGATCCGGCATGTAGATGACTTCGCAGCCGGCATCTACCAGTTTTTTCCAGCGTTCTGCAGCTTTTCCAGACTTTTCCAAGCCGTAGAAGAGCTGGCCATTTTTTTCATAAATGAAACCGACAAACTCTTTGGGAAATGGCTTGTCCATAAGCGCTCCTTTCAGGTTCTGAGTTAGATTTTTAAGGTCCTGCTTGATAGATAACTTTAATTAAAAAATGTCATTTAGTCAACAAGTTCCCGTTTTTTAACTGTAAAGGTTCGACTGTCTCTATTTTAGGGCGTGGGTTCCCAAAAATAAAAAAACGTCGGTTCCAAAATTAATTATTTATAAATTTTTGCCGCAGCGCCATAAGCGCCCGCGAGTGCTGGCTTTTAACGGTGTTATACGGAACCCCCAGAACTTCGGAAATTTCCGAGAGTGTCAGATCATTTTTATAACGCAAAATGAGAATGAGACGGTAATTTTTTGGCAATTCTTTCAACTTTTCCTCCAGCTCTCGAGCCAAATATTGTCTGTTCAGAAGTTCGTCCGGTAATATTTTGTCTTCGGCGATTTCGGCCAGCTTATTGTAGCCTGCCTCATTTTCAAAAAAAGAAAAAGGAATGGTTTTTTTCTTTTTGAAGTGGTCGTAGGCCGTATTTTTGGCAATGGCAAAAAGCCAGACCTTAAAATTTTTGGTTTGATCAAAGCGTTCAATATTTTTCCAGGCTTTTAGAAAAGTGACTTGCGTCAGATCGTCCAGCGCCGAACGGTCACCAGTCAGCTGAAACAAAAAATTATAGACGGGTTTCAGATATTTTTTGAGCAACAACTCAAAAGCCGCGTCGTCTCCGGAGAGAAAATCTTCAATCAATTTTCGATTTTCTTCAATCATAGGATTGCGGCTATAAAACTTCCGGAACGATGCTTTCCTGATCGTATTTTTCTTGACCAGGTTTACAGGCAAATTTCATCACAACAAAGGCCGCCAAAAGTGAAAGTGCGCCGAAAACAAAGGGGAGGGATGGATGAGCTTCAAATACAACTCCGGCAATCAGCGGACCGGTGATCATAGCAGCCGAAAGCACCGATGCCATGACTCCCATCACCTCTCCTCTTTTTTCTTTTCCGGCCATTCCGGAAACCCGACTGGAAATAACCACGCGGAGGATGGACTGCGCAAAAACATTTATAACCAGTCCGAATAAAAATATATAAATATTACCGATTCCCATCAGCAAAAAAGCGACCGCAAAAAAAATAAACAGCCATATTTCCAAAAATGATTCTTGAAATTTTTTTAACCAAAATCTTTTAAGCAAAATCCCCTGATTAAACGCCATCAAGCCTCCCATGCCGGCAAAAATGAATCCGATAAGTGTTGTTTTTATCCCAAATTGCACGCCTAAATAAAGAGCGAAAATGGCTTGCAACATGGAAGTGGCCAGGCCAAAGAAAAACCAGGCTGCATATCGCGAGCGCAGAAGAACGTCTTTCATCGCCCGCCCGATCGGGACAAAGGGATTAAAATTTATTTTTCCGCCCTTTTTTCGGTCATTGTGAGTTTCCGGCAGAAAAAAAATAGCGCCAACTAGGTTGGCTGTAGCGAGCTCTCCTGCAAACCAGAAAGGGAAGGCTGGGGAAATTGAGCTTAAGAGCGATCCGAAAACGGGGCCGACGATAAAAGCAATCCCAAAAATAGCTCC
>PFVN01000035.1 GCA_002790635.1 Candidatus Moranbacteria bacterium CG_4_9_14_3_um_filter_42_9 | reverse complement strand
CGCGGGGTCTATGGCAAGTAAAAAAGATTTCGGCGTGAATATGAATGCAAGCTCATCAAGGCCGCCCTCTAAAATTTGGAGCGCTTTGAGAAAAATAAATAATTAAGGGAGGAATATGTATATTAAAAATTTTTCGAAAAATTCAAAAGGCAATCCGGGCGATAAAACTAATCAGGCCGATCAGTCAAGTCAGCCAAACCAGTCAAACCAGTCAAACTCACCAAGCCAATCAAACAATGTGAACCAAAAAAATGTTTTGCAAAGAGAAATAATAATGCAAGAAGCTGATTATAGAAAAAGCGTAAATGAAAAAGTCAAGTTGGAATTTGAAATCAGAAAAATCAAAGAGGAAGAGGCGCAACTGAGAATCAGTTTGCGGGAAAAAGAACTGCAAATGGTGAAAATGCAGCAGGATATGAAAATGGAAGAAGAAGCAATTCACAAAAGTAAGAAGAAACTAAATTTTTTATAAATTTAAAGAACGGGTATGAACTCAAATTTAAAAAACACAGTTAAGAATCTGACGGACAGAAAAAAAATTGATTGGTCGAGCTTTCGATCCGACAAGGTCAGGGAAATTGAAAGAGAGCTGGACAATGGAAAAATATCAATCGATGATGCGGTAGGAAGACTGAGAGATGAATTCGGTTCTGATCTTGGGAAATATGATTATCAGGAAATAAAAACGGCACTGGAAAGAAGATAAATTTATGACTGCGGGCGAGCTGCGGGAAAAATATCTGGAATTTTTTAAGTCGAAAGGGCACATTATGGTCCCTTCTTCTTTGTTGGTGCCCGAAAATGATTCAACCACCCTTTTTACCGGTTCCGGCATGCAGCCGATGGTGCCCTATCTTTTAGGTGAAAAACATCCACTAGGCACCCGGATTGTCGATTCGCAGAAATGTTTCCGGGCTCAGGATATTGAAGATGTCGGTGACAACCGTCACACGACTTTTTTTGAAATGCTCGGCAACTGGTCTTTTGGAGATTACTTTAAGAAAGAACAAATCGTTTGGATGTTTGAATTTTTGACGAAAGAAATCGGACTGGATCCGAAAAATATTTATGTCACTGTATTCAGAGGCAATGAAGAACTAGGCATCTCACGCGACAATGAAGCAGTTGGCTACTGGAAAGAAGAATTTGCCAAAGTTGGTATTGAAGCCAAGGACACTGATTTTCCGGAAAAAAACGGAATGCAAGATGGACGAATATTTTACTACGATGAAACGAAGAATTGGTGGTCGCGGGTCGGCGTACCGGGCAATATGCCCAACGGTGAGCCGGGAGGTCCGGACAGCGAGATGTTTTGGGATTTTGGGGTGGAACTTATGATTCATGAAAATTCGGAATTCAAAAAGCAGCCATGCCACGTGAATTGTGATTGTGGGCGATTTTTAGAAATTGGCAATAATGTTTTCATGCAATATGTGAAAACCGAAAAAGGATTTGAGTTGTTGCCCAAAGGAAACATCGATTTCGGAGGCGGCCTGGAACGGACGGTCGCGGCCAAAAACAACGATCCGGATATTTTCAAAACCGACCTATTTCTGCCGATAATTCAAAAAATTGAAGAAATATCCGGAAAAAAATATGGTGAATCTGCCAACGCCTATGATATGCGGGTGATTACCGATCACTTTAAAGCGACCACGTTTTTGATCGCTGATGGGATTTTACCAAGCAATACGCAGCAAGGCTATGTGCTGCGCCGCTTGATTCGCCGTGCGATCCGTTATGGCCACATGCTTGGCATAAATGAAAATTTTTCGGTGAAAATATCGGAGGTGGTTATCGGGATATACCGGGACTCTTATCCTGAACTGGAAAAAAATAAAAGTCTTATTTTTAGCGAACTGGAAAAAGAAGAAAATAAATTCCGGAAAACCTTGGAACATGGTTTGGCGGAATTTAATAAATTAGCGGAGCGGGGGATTACCGGCAAAGATGCCTTTGATCTTTATCAATCCTACGGTTTTCCGTTTGAAATAACCAAGGAACTGGCCAAAGAAAGAGGCTTGAAATTGAACGAAGAAGAATTTGCCGCTGAATTCAAAAAACACCAGGAACTTTCCCGAACCGCTTCAGCCGGGATGTTCAAGGGCGGACTGGCCGATGCCGGCGAGCAAACTAAAAAACTGCACACTGCTACGCACCTTTTGCAAGCCGCTCTTCGCCAAGTTTTGGGTACTCATGTTTCGCAAAAAGGATCAAACATCAACACTGAAAGACTGCGGTTTGATTTTTCGCATCCGGAGAAAATGACGCCGGAACAAATTAAAGAAGTGGAAGATCTGGTGAATATTAAAATTAAAGCCAATCTGGAAATCAGACGGGAAGAGATGACGCCCGAAGAAGCGAAAGCGCAGGGGGCGCTAGGCGTTTTTGAAGCGAAATATGGGGATAAGGTCAGCGTCTATTCGGCTGTTGGCTTTTCCAAGGAAATTTGCGGTGGGCCGCATGCCGCGTCAACGGGTGAACTGAGCCACTTTAAGATCGTGAAAGAAGAAGCATCCAGCGCCGGTGTGAGAAGAGTCAAGGCAATTCTGGAATGATTTAAGGGAGATTTATTTTCTTTGTAAAAAAGCCTGGTTTATTTTATAATAGATGCATAAAACAAAGATTAAGATAAACTCGCCATAATATAGATCATGGGAATTTTTTCCAAAATTTTTGGTTCCGGAGGACTGTCTTCCGATCATATGCTTTCTTTGGATATTGGAACGGAGGTTGTAAAGGCTCTGATTTTTAAAATTGACAAAGAAACCGGCAATGGCGTGGTGACGGGCGTCGGCCGAGCTAGACAGCGATTAAGCGATATGCAAAAAGGCGCTGTTTCGGATATATCAGGAGTGATTGAAAACTGCAGAAAAGCCATCGAAGCGGCTAAGGTCATGGCTAAGGTTAAAAAAGTTGAAAAAACAATAATCGGCATCGCGGGCGAATTAGTCAAGGGAACAACCACCACGGTCCATTATGAAAGAATCAGGCCTGAAATGAGGATTGATTTGCCGGAGTTGAAAAATATAATTCAGAAAGTTCAGTGGAAAGCTTTTGACCGGATCCGTCAACAACTGGCCTGGGAAACCGGACATAGCGAAATAGAAGTAAAACTTATCAATGCGGCTATTGTGGACGTGCGGATTGACGGATACCGAATTACCAATCCAATCGGTTTTCAGGGTAAGGATGTCTCCATTGCGGTTTTCAATGCCTATGCACCAATGATCCATCTGGGTGCTTTGCAAACGATTGCCGATGAGTTGAAACTAGAACTTCTAAGCATAGCCGCGGAGCCTTATGCCGTAGCCCGATCAATGGGTATTGAGGATGTTTTGGATTTCAACGCGGTTTTTATTGATATTGGTGGAGGCACGACTGATATCGCGGTGGTGAGGAACGGCGGTCTGGAAGGAACTAAAATGTTCGCTTTGGGCGGGCGGGCCTTTACCAAAAGATTGGCGCAAGAATTGGGATTAAGCTTTGAAGAAGCGGAAGTCCTCAAAATAAAATATTCCGAAGGAAAACTGGGATCGGACGTCAGCAAAAAAATTGAAGAAATTTTGGCGGATGATTGCGATGTTTTGATCAGCGGCATCGAGCTTTCATTATCTGAATTCGCGGAAGCCGATCTGTTGCCATATAAGTTTTTTCTCTGCGGGGGAGGGTCTGGTCTGCCGGGGATAAAAAAAGCTCTCTTGTCGCCTAAATGGACTCGCGACTTGCCTTTTACAAAACTGCCGCAAGTCAGTTTTCTGCAACCGAGAGACGTGGTTAATATAATAGACGAAACCGGAGATCTTAAGGACCCGCAAGATATTACGCCGATGGGACTGGCCAATTTAGCGCTGGATCTGGCCGGGGAGGAAAAAGTTTTAGCCGGTATTTTGCGCCGATCCGTGAAAATGATACAAAAATAATATTTTAAGTTCAAAGTTTAAATTTCAAAGTTAAAAATTTAAGAATCGCTTCGCGATAATCTATTATAGAGAATTGTGAGAGTAGCAAACACTAAAACTTTTCATTTTGAACTTTTAATTTTGAATTAACTATCGTGCACCAGACATTTTATATTGATATCGACGAAGAAATAACCTCAATTATCGAAAGATTGAGAAAATCGGCCGCCAAGGAAGTTGTTATCGTCGTTCCAAAAAGAGCGTTGCTCATCCAAAGCATCATTAATTTGAAGTTGCTGAAAAGAGAGGCGGATAAATTGGGCAAAGAAATCATAATAGTTACCCAAGATAAGCTTGGGAAATTGTTAGTTGAGAAAACCGGTATTGCTGTGGAACTAAAACTAAATGACATTGCGGGCGAAGAAATGCTGATTATGAAAAAAGACAAAAAAGACGATTTGGTTGAAGGCGGAAAAACTTATGACCCGGCAGCCGAACATAAAATTAAAAATCATATAGATACCATCGGCTCGTCGGGCTTTTTTGATAACAGTCCGAAGAAAGCAATGGCAAAGGAAGCTAGCCTGAAGGCCAATAAAGATAGCGTCCCGGAAAATGAAAAATTGACCAATAAAGAGTTGGTTACCGGTATCGGTGAATTAATAAAAAATTCAAAAAAAACCATTTTAGCCGAAGTCCGAGAAAAAACAGGAGCTATGGATATGGTAAAAAATATCGATATTAAGCAAAGAAGCTCTGAAGGCATTGGCCTAACTGAGGGAGAAAAATCGGTTTATCAGAGAGGGATGATTGCCAATAAGAACAAGAGAGCTTTATTCAAGCAGGAAAAATTGGATTATGATGAGAAATCGGAAAAGGAGATTAAACTTGAAAATTCGGGTCAGCCTGCGGCTGAAGATTTTCATCAATACGATAGCGCTGACAAAAAGCGGAAGAAAGATGAAAACTACAAAAATATAAATTTATCCAAAAAATCATGGAAATTTTTTGCCATTTTCGGACTGGTTGCAACTCTGATCATTTTAATCTCACTAGCCTATGTTTTTTTACCAAAGGCAACTATAACAATTTTTGCCAAAACAAAAATACAAAGTTTGGATGCAGAAATGAAAGCCGACACCAAAGCCGAATCTGCTGATTTTGACAAGAAAATTATTCCTGCCAAAGCGATTTCCGTAAGCGAGGAAATTTCCAGAAACTTTGATTCGACTGGGAATAAAAGCGCTTCCAGCCGCAAAGCACGCGGCATGATAACTATTTACAACGAATATAGTTCGGCAAATCAACCATTGGTCGCAACTACGCGATTTGTCAGCGAGGACGGCAAACTCTTCAGGCTGATCAATGGCATTACAGTTCCTGGCCTAACTAAAGAGGGCACGGAGATAAAGCCTGGGGCGATTGAGGCAGAAGTTACGGCGGATGAAGCCGGAGAAGAATTCAATATCGAACCGACCAAGTTTACCATTCCAGGCTTTCAAGGCAGTGGCAGTGAGAAATATGCAAAAATTTACGCCAAATCATTCAAAACAATAAGTGGAGGAGCCAAGGGTTCCGAAACTGTTAGGTCAGTAACGGACGCCGACATCAGTTCCGCAAAAAGCAAAATACTTGCTGAATTCAGCTCAGTACTCAAACAGAAAATAAAGGAACAGGCCGGCCAGGGATATATTATTTTGGACGAAGCTCTGAGCATTGGCGATCCAAATTACAAGGTATCTAATTCGACCGGAGAAATTTCTGATAAGTTCACCGTAACGCTAAAAATTTCCGGCAGCGCCATTGTTTTTAAAGAAACAGATTTAAATTCGGCGATTAAAAATGTTTTAGCTAAAGGTATAGGAAATAATTATAAAATAGCTGATGATTCGATAATCACTGAATTCGGAAAATCTGACGCGGATTTTGAAAATTCCGTGCTTACACTTCGGCTACACGCGACTGGAAAGATGGTCCCTGAGCTGAACTTGACCGATTTTAAGCGCGGATCATTGGGAAAAACCAGCCAAGAACTGGACATTTATCTCAAAACTTATCCAGATATCGCGCGGGTGGAAGTAGACTATCTGCCGACATTTATTTCTGGACGAATTCCTGCCTATGCGAGCCGCGTAGACATAGTCCTTGACAATAATTGAATAATTGCTAAAATTGCAAAGGACGACAAAAAGCATTAAAAATTACATAGTTAACCACAATAGAGGGAAGAGTTTTGATGAACTGCAGGAATTAGGATTGATTAGCCTCCTCGGGTCGAATAACCCAAGGGAAATCTCCGTCTATTTTTTATTTTATGCCGAAAGACAAGGAGTTGGTCAAAGTTGAGGGCGTAGTGGACGAAACTTTGCCAAACACGACTTTCAAAGTCAGATTGAATAATGGCCATGTAATTCTGGCCCATATATCCGGCAGGATGAGAGTTAATTATATAAGGCTTCTAACCGGAGACAGGGTTTTGATTGAAATGAGTCCGTATGATTTGACCAAAGGGAGAATAATCCAAAGATTAAAATAATTATGAACCCCGTTAGATATCAGCGGGGATAAAAAATGGATACTAATAATTTAAATATCTAACGGGGTGAAAGTCAGAGCATCAGTGAAAAAAATATGCGCCAAATGTAAGCTTGTTAAAAGAAAAGGCAAGCTTTATGTTGTTTGTTCAACTCCAAAACATAAGCAACGGCAAGGCTAGGTATGCGAAAAGCACGCTACGAATGCGCCCATGCGAATAATAATTTATTCGTAGATTCGCATTCATTCGTTGATTCGAATCGGTAAAAATATGTTAAGAATCGCGGGAATTAATGTTCCGGACGACAAAAGAATAGAAATCTCATTGACCTATGTATATGGAATAGGTCTTTCTAGCGCTGCTAAGATTCTGGATGAGCTGGAAATATCCAAGCTGAAAAAAACCAAGGATCTTTCGGAGGAGGAACAGAAAAAAATCCGGGATTATATTGAAAAGAAAGTTCGTGTAGAGGGAGAGCTCAAGCACTTGATTCGTTCTAATATAAAGCGTCTGAAAGAGATTGGCTGTTATCGGGGGACGCGCCACCAAAAAGGCTTGCCGGCCAGAGGACAAAGAACCAAAACTAATACGCGAACTGTCCGAGGCAATGTCAGGAGAACGATGGGTAGTGGGCGGGTCAAGACTGAAAAAACATAGTTTCTGTCAATCGTTTGTTTCATTCGGACTCTCTTGAAGACAACGGCGGATTGAATTCGCATATACAGAAGGATTATCTTTAATTAGTAAAAATAAGCAAAATAAATTAGTATGGTTGAAAAAGCTGTTACAACTGAAAATAAGGTCGAAGGAAAATTACCAGCTTCCGAAGTTTTAAGCGCGGAAAAATCTCCAGTTGAAGCAGAAGCAAGGAAGAAATCTAAAAAGATTAAAAAGCAGATTTTGAAAGGCATGGCGAGCATTAAGTGCA
Organism: Candidatus Moranbacteria bacterium CG_4_9_14_3_um_filter_42_9; assembly: GCA_002790635.1. Classification (GTDB taxonomy): domain Bacteria; phylum Patescibacteriota; class Minisyncoccia; order Moranbacterales; family UBA2206; genus UM-FILTER-42-9. Next base: position 3,758 of record PFVN01000035.1, on the reverse strand, counting down.
CTTATAATAACACCATCGTGAACATTTCCGATCTGAACGGTGCGGTTTTAGGATGGGCGTCGTCCGGACTTCTGGGATTTAAAGGAGCAAAAAAAGCGACACCCTACGCCGCTACTCAGGTAGTTGCCAATGTGAGCGAAAAGGTAAAAAAATACGGAATGCAAGAACTGGAAATTTATGTCAAAGGGGTCGGCTCGGGCCGAGAGGCAGCCATCCGGGCATTAGCCAACAATGGTTTTAACTTGATTTTGATTAAGGATGAAACACCCATTCCGCATAACGGATGCCGGCCGAAAAAACCACGTCGGGTTTAATTATGATTTTTTGAATTTTTAATTTAGCGAAGCGAATATGGCCAGATCAATAGATGCAAAATGTAGAAAATGTCGACGAGCAGGCGAAAAGCTGTTTCTTAAGGGTGACCGCTGCCTTACTCCAAAATGCGGCTTTGTCAGGCGATCTTATGTTCCGGGCGTTCACGGCAAAAAAGTTACGAGAAATCTCAGTGAATATGGGACTCAGCTGGCGCTAAAGCAGAAAATAAAAAGAATTTATGGTGTTTTTGAAAAGCAGTTCAGAAAGCACTTTGAGGAAGTCAGAGGAAAGTCGGGATCGACCGGGGATCTTTTGCTTTCAAGACTGGAGATGCGCTTGGACAATGCAGTTTACCGGCTGGGTTTCGCGAGCTCACGGGCGCAAGCCAGACAGCTAGTGAGTCATGGACTTGTGATTGTCAACGGCAAGAAAAAAACTATTCCATCCGCTGCTGTAAAAGTTGGTCAGATCATTTCGATAAGTCAGCGAAAAATGAAAAAAAATTATGTTAATAATTTAGTGCCTGTAATTAAAAATAAAAAAGATTTTCCTGCTTGGCTAAGCTTCGATGGGCAAAAATTAGAAGGGAAAGTAATCAGCCTGCCCGGTAAAAATGATACGGGAATAAATGTTGATGCTCAAGTCATAGTTGAATACTATTCAAGATAGATTCAGCCAAATTTACTACATGAATAGTGAAGGACGAATAGAGTGCGAAGCATTCGTTAAAGAAAAAATTGGAATAAATAAAAACTTTTTCATAATTATTTAATCTTGCCAATAACCTGCCTTGTGGCAGTCAGGCGAAAAAATATGCAAGTAATAGCTATCCCTCAAAAACCTAAATTTACCAGTATTGATGAAAAAACCGGTAAGTTTGAAATCGATGGATGCTATCCCGGATACGGGATGACCCTGGGAAACGCTCTTCGTAGAGTGCTTTTGTCTTCGTTACCGGGAGCGGCTATTGTTTCTGTTAAAATAAAAGGAGTAACGCATGAATTTTCTACGATCCCAGGCGTAATGGAAGATGTTATCCAAATTATATTGAATCTGAAGCAAGTAAGGTTTAAGCTTCATCGAGATGAGCCGATTAAAATTTCGCTCAAGGTCAAGGGCGAAAAAACCATAACTGCCGGAATGTTCAAATGCCCGGCAGACGCGGAAGTGATAACTAAAGAGGCTCATATCGCGACCATCACCAATCCTAAAGGAGAATTGGATGTTGAAGTGGAGGTTGGCAATGGGCTGGGCTACGTCCCGGTGGAACAACAGGAGAGAGGTGACAAAGAAATAGGAGTTATCGCTGTTGACGCAATATATACTCCTATCAGAAGGGTCAATTATGCAATTGACAATATGCGCGTGGGTAAAAAGACGGATTATGAAAAAATAACCTTGGAAATAGCCACGGATGGCAGCATCACGCCGCAGGAGGCTTTCTCCAAGGCAGTATCAATTTTAACTGATCAATTTTCAATTCTCTCAGAAATAGAAAAAGCCGAAGAAGAAGCTCAGGTAGCCAAAAAAGAGGAAAAAATTGAAAAAGCGGAGAAAAAAGAAGGAAATATCGAGCAGGAAAATTCCAGAAAAATTGAAGTTACCGCGCTCAAAAGCCTTTCAAATCGCACATTGAATGTTTTAGAAAAAAATAAAATTTCAATTATCGAAGATGTAATAAAATTAAATGAATCACAGATGAAGGATCTCGATGGCATGGGGGCAAAGGGGTTGAAAGAAATTAAGAAAGCGATTGGTGATTTCGGTTTAAACTTAAAGCCGGAGAAATGATAGAAATAAGGCAATGTTAACTTTGACTTTAGCGAAGCGATTATGAGACATTTAAAAAAAGGACGAAAATTTGGAAGAGTGCGAAATCAACGGAAAGCCCTATTTAAGACTCTTTTGGGGAGCTTAATTATGCGAGGAAAAATAGAAACGACCGAGGCCAAAGCTAAAGAAGCTAAAGGCAAGATCGATAAAATAATAACCACGGCTAAAAAAATAAAAAATGATTCAGAAAAAATTTCTGCAATCAGGGCACTAAGAAAAGAATTGCCCGAGCAGGCCGTTAAGAAATTAAGCGGAGAATTTCTGGATAAATTTTCCGGAAGAAGTAGCGGATATGCCAGAGTAATCAAACTTAGTTTAAGAAAAAGCGACGGAGCCAGGGTGGCCATCATTGAGTTTGTAGATTAAATTGATTTGTTTGGGACAAGAAATAATTACGGTAAATTTATTAAACCCAGATAGTTATGAAAAAAGCGATCCAAAGAAAATATCATTTATTTGACGCCGAGGGAAAAATTTTAGGTCGGCTGTCAACAGAGATTGCCCAGATTTTGCGCGGAAAATGCAAAGTCGGCTTTACGCTCAACATTGATGGCGGAGACTTCGTTGTAGTTATAAATGCGGACAAAGTTGGCGTTACAGGAAATAAGATGGAGGGCAAGATTTATTACCGGTTCAGCGGATATCCTGGTGGCATAACAGCAACTAAATTGAAAGATCAAATAAAAAAAGACTCGCGAAAAGTTATTCAGCAGGCAGTATATGGAATGCTTTCCAAAAATAAAATCAGGAACAGAATGATGACCAGGCTTTTAATATATAAAGACGCCGAGCATAAGCATAAAATTAATGTGACTCACTAAGAATATTTAAAATTATGGCAACTAAAACTTTGAAAAAAGCTGTTAAACCAGCGAAGGAACAGAAAATCGAAGAAGATATAGCTCCGGAAAAATATTTTTCCGCTGTTGGAAAGAGAAAGACTTCAGTGGCCCAAGTGAGGATCTATAAGTCGCATAAAAATGAACCGGAAATAAATATAAATGGGAGAGAGTTTTCAAGTTATTTTCCCATTGTTCGGCTTCAGGATTTGATAAAAGTTCCCTTGTCCATGACCGGTCAAGGTAATTTCTTCAGTGTTTCCGTAAAGGTATCCGGTGGCGGAATCAATAGTCAGGCAGAGGCTATACGGCTTGGTATTTCTCGGGCCGTAGTTAAGTTCGATGAAACTTTGAGAAAATCCTTAAAGAATCTGGGTCTCTTGACCAGAGACTCCAGGATTGTAGAGAGAAAAAAACCCGGACTTAAAAAAGCGAGAAGGGCACCTCAGTGGGCTAAGCGTTAGCTTGGCATAGTGAGGCAGGGAAGGGCGGAAACGGTGGAGGTTTCTGTTGGCAGAATCCTGCCTGCCGGCAGGCAGGTATTCAAACCGAGGGGTTTGAAGGAGGGCGAAGCCCGATCCGAAGTGAGCGAAAAGATAGCGATATTACAATGGGCGAAAAGATAAGCAATATGAACAACAAAAACACCCGAACGGTGTTTTTTTATTTCTCTATGCGTGATTAAAATCCTAGGATGTTAGTTTTCTCCGGAAACACTATGGAATAAAGCATATTTTCGGAATTTTGTTCCTTGTCAATAAAGAAAAGCTT
>PFVN01000039.1:10426-11312 GCA_002790635.1 Candidatus Moranbacteria bacterium CG_4_9_14_3_um_filter_42_9 | reverse complement strand
TTTGTCATTGCTTGCTCCTTATTGCATTAATCTTTTCTATGATTTCCTTCGGATATAGTTGTCTTCCGTCGTATTTTAGCAAGCTTTCGTTAATGACAATGTTTGTGTGCATTCTGATAAGATTGGCCATTTGTCCCGAATAGTTGCTTTCGATGTTTAATATGTATTTTGAGTTAGCTAGCAGTTTTGTTAGAGCTTCCGAAGGAAAAGGGCTTAACCATGTTATGTGTGCATAGTTCACGTTCTTAAGCTCTTTTAGGGCTTGTAGAATACTTCCCTTGTTACTTCCCCACGACACGATTGTAATGTCTGCGTCCTTTGGTCCGAATAACTCTGGTGCGGCCATGTCCTGTTGTTTGCAGGTTGCAAGTTTAGTCATGCGCTTTTCCATCATCCGCATTCTGAGCTCTGATTCTTCAGTGGAATAACCTTCTTCGTCGTGTTCGTCAGAGTTTGCGACAAAAAAGTTACCTGTTCCGGGAATGGACCGCGCCGACACACCATCTTTTGCAAATTTGTACCTTTTGTAGTCGGGTGTAGCTGTTGTTAAATATTTGCCGCGATCGATTTTGTAACCGGAAAAGTCTAATAGCGGAAAACTTTGGTCGTTTTCGCATATATTTTTATCAATTAGTAATACCACAGGTGTTTGGTACTTATCAGCAAGATTAAAAGCCTGCATAGTTAGATCGAAAGCTTCCTTCGAATCTCCTGCCGCAAGTACGATTCTGGGAAAGTCGCCTTGGTGCGCGTTTAAAATCATTTGTAGATCCCCCTGGTCGCTCCAGGTAGGTAAACCTGTCGCTGGGCCGGGCCGCATTCCCTCTATTATAACCAGTGGTGTTTCAGTCATTGCTGCAAGGCCGTAACCCTCGGTCATGAGGCA
>PFVN01000039.1:10131-10408 GCA_002790635.1 Candidatus Moranbacteria bacterium CG_4_9_14_3_um_filter_42_9 | reverse complement strand
TGCCGTCATGGATCTTGCGCCTGCATACGACGCCCCGATCGCCATATTTACGGCGGAAATCTCGTCTTCAGGCTGTTTATAAACAAACCCATACTTTTCCTGGTTTTCCGCTAAAACGTGCAGTATGTTGGAAATCGGTGACATAGGATAGATTGCGGCGTATTGAACTCCGGCGGCAATAGCTCCAAGTGCGACAGCCTCGTTGCCATTTACGACCATATTTGGGATAAAGGTGTTAAGAGTATCTAGAGGTTTTAGGTTCTGCTTTAGATGCTGT
>PFVN01000039.1:9847-10087 GCA_002790635.1 Candidatus Moranbacteria bacterium CG_4_9_14_3_um_filter_42_9 | reverse complement strand
AATATTACTCTTTACTATTTCTTCACCTTTGCCGCCAAATTCCTCGGTTATAAGTTGGATAAGCGTTGTTAAGTTGCCCTCTAAAATAGCAGTAACCGCACCAAGTGCTACGGTGTTTATGAGCAGCTCATTTTTCTGGGCCAACTCTGAGAACGGCACCCCAAACAAAATTACTTTCGGTGGCACCTTCGAAGTATCGATTTTACCTCCCGACTCAAAAAGTAACCCTGCGCCACTGGT
>PFVN01000039.1:269-9789 GCA_002790635.1 Candidatus Moranbacteria bacterium CG_4_9_14_3_um_filter_42_9 | reverse complement strand
GATTTTTTTGGAGCAGTCACCGGTTCCTTTGAGATGTTGACTTGCATCACGTTGTGCCCGCCTTTTATTAGCGAAGGGAATTCTATATGGTTGTAGATGTGATACCCGGATCTCGTAGCAAGTTTAGCTAACATCAGTCCTGCGGACTTTACGCCCTGTCCTGCTTCGGCGCCTATTTTTATGGATAGAACGTCACTAGGTTTTTTGGTACTCATATTTTTTCAAAATAAATTTGATCCGTCGGGCACCCATTGTCAGTCAAAATCTTTGTTGCGTCACTAATCATAAATTTGTTTCCGCACATATATGCCGCGCATTTACTGGTATCAGGAAAGTCACTTTTTAATTGGGTTGTAATAAAGCCTTTGGGCCCGCTCCACTTATCACATTCGTTACAGATCACAAATTTGTACTTAAAATTAGGGAATTTCACGCAAAGAGAATCAAAATAATCTTTCATGAATATTTCTTCAAAATTGTTAAGCCCAATGTACAAGCAGATATTTTGCTTTGTCTTGGCAACGTTAAGCGAGTACTCAATCATATTTTTCAGCGGAGCAAACCCCGAGCCGGTTGCTAAAAATAACATAGTTTCTGCGCCATCGTCCGGCTTTAAGGTAAATGTGCCAAAGGGCCCAAGATATGTAACCTTATCCCCTACTTTTAAGCCTTCAAAAAATTTTGATCCCGGACCGCCCGGTGTGGAATCAACCAAAAGATTAAATCTGGTGGGCGAGGTTTGTCCGGCAACTGAGTAGCAGTTAATTCGTGTCGATGAAACTTTTACGCTTACGTATTGCCCCGGTTGGACAACCAAAGGCGTTTCTGTTTCAAATTCGAAGTATCTAATTTTACCGCCTAAAAGATCTGTTTTAAGAGTTTCCGCTACTTTAAACTTTGGTCCTACCGGTTTGGGTTTGTTTGGCGCTAAAATGACTTTAGGGTCAACCGCCCAAACATCGTTGATAGATACAATTATAGGGTTAATTTCAATCTCTTGAATCTGATCGGCCGCATCGTAGACCTTGCATAAGTTAAATATCAGTTTGTACAGTTTATCTAAAGCGTAGGGAGGCTCGTTTTCACTTCCCTTTAAAACCGAAAAGATTTTAGACTGCTGCACCAATTCCTTAATGTTACTTAAATCCAAAGGAAGCAGATGGAGGTTTCTATCGGAAATTAATTCGGCCAAAGAGCCTCCGGCACCAAAAAGCAAGACGGGGCCAAAAGTGGAATCTTTTTTCACGCCTATTATTACCTCAACGCCACCTGGTATTTCTTTTTGAATCTGAAACCGGACGTGAGCCTTTATTCTTTCTTCAATGTGTTCAACCTTTCTTTCTAAAGTGTTCCAGCCTGTTTCAAGCTGATCGTCATTTCTAATATCCAATATAACTCCGCCTAGGTGCTTTTTATGTAATAGTCCGGGCGAGGAAAGTTTTAAAACAACAGGGTAACCTACAGATTTTGCAAAAGCCGTCGCATCTTGCAAGTCAGCTGCTATTTTTGTAGCCGGTGTTTGAACGTCAGCGCTGGAAATAACAACGTCCGCCTCAAGATTATCAAGCGCGGTTTGATTATTTTTAACAGCGTTTTGGAGGATTTCCGTGCATTTCTCCGGTAAAATCTGACTGTTAAGTAGACCGATGTCTATTGTTTCGTTTAAAATCTTTTGCTGTTGCTTCTTAAATTTCCACATCGCTCCGATAGTTTTAATAGCTCTTTCCGGGAATAGGAAGGACGGAACCTTTAATTTGTTAAGCTCCCTTTCGCCTTCTGACACCAAAGTACCTCCTATAAACGAACAAAAAACCGGCTTTTTGTATTTCTTTGAAATATTCCCAACCATTTCCGCGGTTTTTTCTATTTGGGTCATGGTTTGTGGCGTTAAGATAATCAGTAAAGAGTCGCTATTTCCGGCCTGCAGAACTATTTCCGCAGCACCGGCAAAGCGATCGGCTAGTGCGTCTCCCAGTACATCCACAGGGTTTAAAATACTTGCGGACCTTGGAAGAACCTCCGAAAGTTTTTGGGCAGTTGCGGTATCAAATTCGGCAAGTTCTAGACCCTCTGAAACAATGGCGTCTGCACTAATAACTGCAGGACCACCGGCGTTAGAAATTATCGCTACCCTTGGGCCTGCGGGAAGTTCGTTCCAAGCTAAAGCCTTTGTCAGGTCAAAAAATTCTTCTAAAGACTGACAACGGTACACCCCCGATTGCTTGAGTGCTATCTCCAAAATGTCATCGGCTCCCGCAATTGCTCCGGTGTGAGATTGCATGGCGGTTGCCGCTGCTTTAGTTTTACCGGGTTTTAGGATATATAAAGGGGTAGTTTTTGTTATTCGTTTGGCTAGCTTTAAAAACTGTTGCCCATCTGCGATAGACTCCAGGTACATTCCAATTGGTTGAATAACCGGTTCCTTGTCCTGATGCAGACTTTCTATCTGGCCCTCGCTTTGATTTAAGAAATATTCTAAAACATCGTTCTCATTTGTAACCGCCTTATTACCAAGAGTGATAAACTCGGAAAAACCTAAATTGACAGACGAGAACCAATCAAAAAGACTGGTTGCAAGTGCCCCTGACTGCGAAATAAACCGTAAATTTCCTGTAGGAGCAGGAACTTGGGCAAAAGTAGCGTTAATCGGGCAGAGGTTGTTTACAAATCCCAGACAATTTGGCCCCAACAAATTAATTCCGCTTTTGGTGCACAGGTTCTCAAGTTCTTTTTCTAACTTTGCCCCTTCTGGACCCGTTTCTTTAAAACCGGCAGATAAAACCACGACATTTTTAATTCCTTTTTCGGCTACTTGTGTGACGGTTGATATAACCAGTGCCGCTGGAAGAACTATTATTGCCAGATCAACAACCTCGGGTATATCCGAAATAGACTTAAAGCACTTAACGTTCCCTAAAGAATCTATATTAGGGTTGACAGCGTAAAGTTTTCCTGCATATTTAGAATCGACAATGTTTTTTAACACGACACCCCCTACCTTTTCAGGTGAACGTGACGCACCTACCACCACCACTGATTTAGGTGAAAAAAGAGCGGCAAGATTTTTGGGCATTAATTTAGTCTATTGATTATCTGCGTAAAGGTCAACTGGCCTTTACTTATTTTGATATGCACTTTGCCGCTGGAAACCCTATTAATAACCAAAACATATATATGGATCGCATGGCAAAATCCCTCAAAGAAAAGCTAAAAATAATTAGGTTCCTTCCCAAAGATGCTAAAACTGTGTTGGACGTAGGTTGCGCCGATGGATCTGTAACTATTGCTATGGCTGAGCTTTTTCCGTGGATTAACTTTCTCGGCGTAGATTTAAATGAAGCTTTTATCGATAAGGCCAAGGAAAATTCTAAACACCTAAAAAACATAAATTTCGAAAAAGTTTATCTTAGAGAGTTGCTTACTAGAGAAGCATACTACGACGCAATAGTTTTTTTGCTCGGTGTTGCACGAATTCTACACATATGGCGAAGGGCTGTCCTCGGTTTTAAAAGCTTTGGCTGATGCGCACGAGCTGTTAGCAGACCAAGGAACACTGATTATCAGAGATATGATTTTGCACAATTACACCAAAAAGGCGGATTTTAAAGACAAATATTTAGTGGAAAAAATTAAGGCAAAGACCGGGATTATGAAACTTGTTGAAAGCTTTGAAAAAACTTTCGGTACTTTGGACAATCACCACACCATCAACCACTTTTTACTTAAATATATGTACGAAAACAATTGGGACAGAGAGCTTTTAGAAAACTACGTTGCTGTTACCTTTGAACAGTACGAAAAGATTTTTGATTTGTTGGACATGCGTGTACAGTACAAAGAGTCCTATCTGATCGATTACTTAAAAAACCTGTGGATGAACGATTTCGGCTTATCGGAGGAAGACACCGCGCTATACAAATCTACGGGAATTTTAGTTGCTAAAAAGGAGATTTCCCGTACTTACTAGTCGTTTTTCAGATTTTTTGTAAGTACTGATATTGCTGCTCTGCACTCTGAGGTAAGGTCTAATTCCAGAGCTTGTGCCTTGGAAACCCACTTATACGCTGTGTGCTCGTTAGAAATGGTCACTTCGCCCGCAATAGTTTTTGCAGTCCCGACCAAAATAATGTAAGGAAGACCTTTGTACTTGCCGCTAGAAATGATTTCACCGTGCCAGTAAGCCATTCTATCTGTTGGAATAACCACTAGCCCTGTTTCTTCAAGGACTTCCCGCTCTAAGGCGCTGGATGCGTCTTGGCCAATGTCTAGTTTTCCTCCGGGCAGCTCCCATCTTCCTGGTAAATAGCTTCTCTCGTTTGAACGCTTTAATACGAGAATCTGCGCTTTATCGTTTTTGACCAGTGCCCTTGTTACAAGGACAACTTTTGGGCGCGATTCGCGGTCTTTATTTCTCATGCGGGTATTATACTAGCTAAGGGATTTGGGAGGCAAAATTGACTTATAGGTCGTTTTGACATAAAATTGCGAGCAACAATCCAAATAGACAAAGGAGAAATGGAATGCTAAAGCAGTTGACAACAATCAAGGAACGTCTGAGCCATATTGACGCGCGCTCCTGGCACTGGAAAGCTGTCGAGTACATTTTCGGCAGAAAGGCGCGCGGCAAGGCATGTACTTACTATTGGATAAAAATCCCGCTATCTCTGCTCGCATACGCCGGATTGGCTATTTTAACCGGTATTGTGCATGTCTGCAGGATTTTTTGGGTCGGGGTAATGTGGGTATTTGGCTACCGCTTCAACGCCAAGATCTTTGACATTGACGAGTCGGTTTTGAGCAATTACAACTACAACGACTACAAGGAGAAGCCTGACGGCTCGAGGTCACGCTTTGCACCATGGGAGCTTCTGCTGATCCCGGCATGCGCGTGGGTCTTGTGGATGCTGGCTATTCAGTACCCGGCTACCGGCATTAAAGTCCTGACCTGGACTGCAGGAATCGCCGGCGCCGTAATCTTGATCTACTTTGTGACCGCGGCCTGGAAGTTTCCTCCAATTGTTAGGGCACGCGCTGAGGTCAGCAATACCTGGAACCGTGTATGTCCTCCTCTAGTCGTTGAGGAAGCGCCACTTTTCGAAGAAACAGCCGAATAGTACTCAAGAAAAAAGCCGGGGAATAAAATCACTCCGGCTTTACTTTTCTCTTTAGTTCACAGGTGTTTATCAGTATTTCTGTATATAAATAAATCAAACGTTTTAAAAACAGTGTTATTAGCAGCTTTCACGCGTTTTGCCCCACTTGCCCCCTACCCCTAAGCCCTAAATTGACTTATAGATATTTGTATCCTAGAATTGTTTCTAACTGTTCAAATCAAACATAAGGAGAAAAAACAATGCTTGCTATGATAACGAAGCTAAAATACCGTTTAGGTCATGTTAGTGACAAGTCGTGGCATTGGAAAGTGACCGAATTTGTGTACGGCCGGCGTGCGCAGGGAAAGGCGTGTACTTACTACTGGTTCAAGGTTCCGACCTCGGTCATTGCTTACGCTGCCCTTGCTGCCGTAGCAAGTGTGCTACAGGGAGTTCGGATACTGTATATTGTCGTAGCGTGGATCTTCGGATACCGTTTCATCGGGAAACTGTTTGATCTCGATGACGAAATCACGTGCCAGCGCAACTTTACCGACTATAAGGAACGACCTGATGGAACACGCTTTCGTTTTGCGCCGTGGGAGTATTTGCTCCTTCCCCTGAGCGTATGGGTGTTGGGGACGCTTATTTTTGAGTATTTTGATATGACCGTAAAGATCATAGCCTGGTTAGTTGCAACCAGCGTTGTTTTCAGCGTCGCAACACTTACACTATTTATACTTAGTGCAGTGTGGCAGCATCCCCCGTTTGTTCGTGCACGTGCAAGAGCCGTTAGCGCATGGAACCGCGCGTGCTTGCCTTTAGTTGTTGAGGGCGCCAACCATGGGACTGTTGAAGACGACACAGATTAGAACTTGATAACAAAGGCCGGAGTAATGATATTCTCCGGCTTTAATTTTTACGGCTGGAAGATCGCTGCATTTAGCTACACTCCTTTTGATACAATAGCCTCATGACAAATCTTAGAGAAATAATCGAACAGTACCTGAGTGAAGCGACCTTAATGCAGGTTGCAACTTCCAAAGATAATCAGCCTTGGACCTGTTCAGTTTACTTTGTTTATGATAGCGCGCTTAACCTTTATTGGATTTCTACGCCAAAAAGAAGGCACTCTCAGGAAATTAGAGAAAACTCAAAAGTTGCCGGAACGGTAGTGCTGCCCCACACACCTGGCCAGGACGTTAGAGGGCTGCAGTTTCAGGGAATTGCTACTGAGTTGAAAGGTAAGGAGGCGCTGCCCGCGATGTTGTTATACGCTAAGAGATTCGCCATGCCCATGTTAAATGTTGAGAAGATAGTTGCCCACTTAGATCCGCACGTTTGCTACAAAATAGTGCCAGAACTAATAGTGTTGTTTGATGAGGTTAATTTTCCCAAAGATTCAAGGCAGGAGTTTAGACTACAGCAGTGACGCCTTCAACGGGTGTTGCTCCGTGACGAACCCAATTTTCTTAAATCCACAAGCCGCAGCCGTGCCCTTGTGTTGCTGTAGTCGGGAATAGCGCGATAAACCAGCTTCCAAAATCTGCTTGAGTGATTAAACTCGTTTAAATGGCACAGTTCATGAACAATAATATAATCGGATAGCTCAGACGGAAGAAAAACTATTTTGTAGTTAAAATTCAGGTTCTTCTTTTGTGAACAGCTTCCCCACCGTGTTTTCTGCCTTTTTATAGTTATTTTGTTATACGCGTAGCTATACGTTTTATTAAAGTACGCAAGTCGACGGGTAACAAGTTCTAAAGCAATTTTTTTGTAATCTTCGTAGTGCACAGTTTAGCCTTTTCTTCATGAGATAGCTTTTTAATTTGGTATTCTCTCTTAAGCGCGTCACCTCTACTTGTAAAGTTTTCTGCGTGTTTCAAAACCACAGGTCTTCTAGAGCGGGTGTACTTGGCGCCAACCTTAGAAGTATTGTGGCTGCCTATACGTTTAAGTAAGTTAGTTGTATAGCCGCAGTAATACGTGTTATCTGCGCATTGGAGCAAATACACAAAGTAAGTCGTAGTACCGTGCATGGACTTATAGCCCAGCACACGAAGAGACCGGAATTTTTCCCTCAATAATTCGGTCCATCCAATTTAAGGTATCTTTTATACTAGCCTGTCTTATTCGGTAATGATGTACACTGGGGTATTCATAGTACGTAATGCTGTTTCCTACGGCACAGGATTTACGTACAAACTCTTTTTGGGATTTTACTGTCACTATCGGGTCGGCGGTTCCTTGTAAAACTAAGCCTGGAACAGAACTTTTGAGCAAGCCCGAATTGTTTTCGTTGAAGAGTTTATTGATTTCAGGAAAGTCTTGTTCCAAAGTGTTATTAAATAAAGCACTATAAAATTTATCATTAAAAATCTTTCGAGGGTTGCTCGAGTATGCATTAGAAATTTTTCCTATACACAGTGACTTTACATTAAGAGCTAAATTCTCCAATAAACTAGGCAATAGTATTTGGGCCGGGTCAATCTGGTCTTTACCGTACAGGTCTGAATAAGAATATATTAGATATGGGGAGAGAATTGGGTTTTCTCTTAAAAGAGCCGCTATATCGGTGGTAGGGCCGTCCCCAATCACACCTTTTATAGGCACTTCAGGTGCGTAACTTGCAGCTACATCTGAGACTGCAAAAACAGCATGACCTCCCTGGGAGTAACCTGCAAAAAATACAGCATCTTTAGGTTTTACTAGTAGAGTGGGATCTGAGTTTAACAATTCGAAAGTGGCTTTGGCTCCATCAAGTAGCACGTGCGCCTCTAGTTGGGCATTAAAGTAATGGTGAATTCTACCCGGATCGTTAAAGCCTTCGTAATCAGGAAACATAACAATATAACCCTGAGATGCGTAAGACAGCATATGTGTTTGGTAGTCACCCCAGTTGTCGTATCTGGGTTGTTCTTTAGAAGGAGCGCATGTGTCACCAAGACCTGTTGTCCCCTGGCCAAATATATAAACCGGAAAGCTTTGAGCCATTTCTACTCCCGGAATATAAAACTGGGCGTAGATAGTTATTTCCTTGTTACTTTGGTCCAAACTTGTATATTTAACTTTATATTTCTTCACAGAATATTTGGCAGGAGGTGCCGTATACGTCCCGTATAAAAATCTGCTTAAATTATTTATCTCAGCCATGCTAAAAGATAAGTCCGGTGTGGAGTTAAGAAAAACCTTTCTAATTGCCGGCTTGTTTTCTACCGGTAAAGATTTAGACTGCGCAACAAACTCTGATTGAGTTAAGATTCTTTTTGGAGTCAAAGATTTATAGAGCAAAAATCCCGAACCTATCACTAGAAACAAGCTAACAACAACCAAAACGTTTCGTGTTTTGAAAAGTGACTTAACAAACGAAGTCGCCTTAAAACGGACTAGCGATAGTATAGTTGTTAATTTCGTAAAAATACGCATGATGCCTGCTTATTATATGGGGTGTGCATCGACTTATCCATGGGATTTCAAAGCAGGTGGTAATAATAGTCTCTTCACCTCTAATTAAATATTGCTGTAACAATAAAAAACCCGGTATCACATAAAGGAAGGTGTTCGAGCCTCAATACTTTTCCGAAATAAATATTTGAAAAAAACTACAAAAACTTCTAGAAACTGGGTTTACATACGGTAACATGAAAGTTGGTGTACCGTTAGGCATAACCAGGCCACCTATGAAAGTATGTTTAATAATTTTTAATCCCGCTTCGGTAATTAAATTAGACACAAATCTTTTAGAAAATTTTAACGCCCCTCTTTCATGTTTAATAAACAAAGATCCTAAAATAATTATTAAATTAAAAACATTTGGTTCAGAAATAATTACATATTTTCGTGAAACTCTAGCCATTTCTTTTAGTGCTATTAAAGGCGATTCTAGATGGTGTAATAAATTGGAGCAGAAAACTATATCAAAGGATGCATCTTCAAAGGGAAGTTTATATGCAGAACCTATAACCTTTTTTGTAGCAGGATTATTTTTTAACTGATGCTCAGAAAGATCCAGTGCTGTTAGGTCAGACTTACTACCAAAATATTGCGCAAAATAGCCGTTACCAGACCCCACATCCAATACTTTCTTGCCTGTAATTGTAACTTGATTGGAAATCCAATCGTATTTTGGTTTCGAAAAAGCTTGTACTACGGGGTGTGTGTAAAATCTTTCATTATTACTTCTATAATAATCTTGAGTAGCGTGGTCAATATTCATTAGCACTATTATACAATGGCCCCAATCTCTTCCAGGTGCCCTCGTCTTTTGTTGCTACACCAAGGAAAAATTATTGGCTAGCGGAATGAAAATTAGTTGCAACATTTTTAGGTTAAACTAAATTTCATGTGCCACGGAACCGGAGATACCGCTAACCTAACTAACACTACAAAAATAGGAACGTACTGATACTGCATCTTAGTTTCTGGAC
>PFVN01000039.1:0-147 GCA_002790635.1 Candidatus Moranbacteria bacterium CG_4_9_14_3_um_filter_42_9 | reverse complement strand
GGCGAGGTCTTATACAGTATTTATCGGGTTGGTGATAGCGGTCGGCCTGTATCTTTTGGCGAAATCCCTGGATCTCAGACTGACTTTACTTGCTATAAAGTATTTTGTGAGTATTTCTGTCGTGGTTTTTGTGGTGGTGTTTCAAAC
>PFVN01000029.1:9352-11556 GCA_002790635.1 Candidatus Moranbacteria bacterium CG_4_9_14_3_um_filter_42_9 | reverse complement strand
TATTGTTCCACCCACAACACCATCACCCTCGTGTTTTTCAACCGGTAAACTTTCTCCGGTAATCATTGATTCGTCCACAGCCGATGAGCCCTTGGTAATTTCCCCATCTACAGGAATCTTTTCTCCAGGGCGAACTACTACGATATCACCATTAACAACTTGATCAATCGCAATATCCTGAGTACTGCCGTTTCTTATCACGCGTGCGGTTTTTGCCTGCAGGCCCATTAGCTTTTTAATAGCGTCAGACGTTCTACCTTTTGCTTTAGACTCGAGCCACTTTCCTAAAACGACAAAGGTAATTAGAAACGCTGCGGTTTCGAAATAAAGTTCCGGGATTTTTGCGCCGCCAGCACCGATTAAAGAACCGGTCTTAGCGAGATAAGCAATAAAATTGACTAGACTGTAAAAGAAAGCAACCGATGTGCCAATGGCAATCAAGCTATCCATATTAAACGTTTTCATTCTAAGTGCTGCCCACATCCCTTTGTAAAAACCACTACCGATGTAAAATTGCACGGGAATTGTCAGTATTAGCGAAATTATTCCAACGTAAGGAAGTAGCAGCCCCCGCCCCGGAATGCCAACAAAAAAGTCAAACAGCATAAAATAAAGCATCGGGACACTAAGAACCAAGCTTACCAAAAACTTTTTAAATACGTTGTTTATTTGATCGTGTTGTTTATGTTTAGCGGCTTCGGAAGGATTTTGGTTGGTTAAATTGGCTTTATATCCGGCTCTTTCTATGGCTTTGATTAAAACCTCAGACCCGGCTTGTGACTGATCAACCAACACACTGGCTTTTTCCGCAGCAAAATTCACGTTGGCTTCTTTTACTCCATCAACTTTTTTAAGAGACTTTTCAATAATTGCGGCACAAGAAGAGCAGTGCATTCCCTCAATGTCTAAAGAAATTCTATTTATACCTTGGGGTTGCTCTGGCAGGACTGTAACATTGGTAGACGGTGATGGTAATGTGTCCGACTGTCTATGCTCTGGCGTCTTTGGATTTTCGAGGTTGTTGTTAAACACACCGGAAAAATTTAGTGACTTAAGATCTTTTTCCGAGCCTTCAAGCTCTATTCGCTGCTCTAGTACTATTTTTACCGGAGCACCATGGGCGGGCATTTCGTTCAGCTCATTCGTAACGGCCTTGTAACCCGCTTTCTTGACTGCCGCCAACAGGTCGTTTACGCTAGACACGTTTGTTTCAAGGATCACACTGCCCTCACCTGATTTCGCGTCAATTTTAATGTCACTAACACCTTTAACCTCACCAAGCTCGTCTTTAATTATGGTCTCACACGAGGCACAGTGCATCCCGTCAATTTTAAGTTTTACTAATTTTTGCATATCAAACCTCCGTAAGAGCAGTAATTTTATAAGCGGTATCTTTTAAAGCTTCTTCTACCTCAGTTTGATTTAAAGCGCGCTCAGAACGTACCAACGCCGTTTGCTGACTTATATCAACATTTACTGAAGTAACCCCTTCCAATTTGCCGATTCTTTTTTCGGTTATTTTTTTGCATGACTCACAGTGTAAACCTTGTAATTGTATTTGATAATTCATAAATATTTCCTTAATTTACCGTAATTGTTCCTCTTGGAACGCCCATCGCACAGGTTATTTTATACGTACCTGCCTTAGTTGGGGTAAAATTAAATACTGCTTTCTGACCTTTTTGAAAAAGATAATAATCCTGAGCTAACCCGGGCAACGCAACGCTTCCCATACATCCATACCCATCGTCTTTTGCGTCTATTTCAAACCGAACAGGCACGTTAGCTTTTACAGTAAAGTTGTTCGGTTGAATATCGCTATCAACTGTGTAGGTGGCCTTAATCAACTGGGTTTGAGTGTTGACGTTATCCACGGATGGTATGTTTTCCGCTTTAACATTTGCCGATGGTTGGATATTCTTAGCGCCGCCACCACAACCGCAGCCTCCACCTGACGCTCCACAGCTTCCTGCCTGCGGGGCTGCACCGGAGTTGGCAGACGGCGTAGCTACGTACGTGTTTTTTTCATTGCCGGTAGGCAAAGCACCGGTCCCGCCGCCAATAACGTTAAACGACCCTGTGTACATACCCATACTGCACGAAAATCTGATCGTTCCGGCCACCTTGGGGGTAAACTCTATAATATTTTCTCCTTTTTGCAGAACTTTTCTTACACCCAATTGTGACGAAAAAATGCTGGCCGC